>VGRF01000009.1 GCA_016875395.1 Deltaproteobacteria bacterium
ACACCGTCCGTCCGCACTCGAGTCTCGGCAATCTCACGCCGGCAGAGTTTGCCGCGCGAGGTCGATCAACAGAGCAACCAGGGGCCGTTCTCTAGAGACCGTTGGTCCGAGAAATGCCAGCAGGTCAGCGCCGCGATATCGTGAGCCGACCTGACGACGCGAGGCACACGCGATGATGACTGGACTCGAAGGCAAAGTTTCGACCGACGCACTGCCGTGGATCGACCTCGGCACGGGGCTCGAAGGCAATCGCATCAAGGTCTTGCGCGTGAGCGAGGAGACCGGCGCCTACAGCCTGCTGATCCACGCGCGCGCGGGCACCGTGAATCAAGCCCACGTGCACTCGGGGCCCGCGGACTTCTACATCCTGAGCGGGCGACTCGAGTACCGCCTCGGCGAGGCGAAGGCCGGCGACTGGATGTACGAGCCGGCGGGCGCGGTGCACGATGCGACCACCGCGACCGAAGACACGCTCTATCTCGCCAACGTGTACGGCGCGATCCTCTTCTACAAGCCCGACGGATCGCTCGACTACGTGCAGGACTGGCGCACGATCAAGAGCCTCGCGGAGAGCGCGCGCAAGACCTGAGCTTCCCGCGCTCAGTCGATGCCGAGCTTGCGCAGCTCCTCCGGCATGCGCTTCGCGTCGGCTTCGAGCAGCGGACCGCGCTCTTCGTCCGTGAGCTGGCCCGCCGTGTCCTTCGCCATCTTGTCGCTGTCGAGCTCGATGAACTTCTCGGGCACGATCTCGACGATCACGCGCAGCGGCGAGTCGAGGCGCTTCTCGAACGCGGAAGCCTGCGCCTCCGCCTCGGGCGTGAGCGCACCGCCGGCGCGCCCGTAAGGGCCACGCGCGAGTGCGGGATAGAACCAGCGCTTGGTCGCTTCGTCGTCGTGAATGATCGCGCGGCCCTTGATCGTGATGGCGCCGTTCGGGCCGCCCTCCGCGGCGATTCCGCTCACCACGACCGAGCAGCGCGGATCGCGCCGCAGCGCCGCGATGCGATGGCGATGCCGCCCGCACGTGATCCACGCGCGCCCGTTCTTCCACACGAACGCGTGCACGACGCCCACGGGCCAGCCGTCCTTCGTGCTCCAGTTGAAGACGCACTCGCGCGCCTTGCTGAGCAGCTCTTCGCGCTTCGCGGGCGAGAACGGATAGATCGAGACTTGTTCGTGGTCCTTGTCGGACATCGCGCGGCTCCCGCAGAGTCGAGATGAGAACGCGCAGCGACCGTATCGCAGCGCGCCGCGCAGCCGCTCAGTTGCGGGGGCTGCTCGCGCCGGTCGAGAATGCGCGCCATCGGCAATGAGCGCGCCGCGAACCCTGCGCTCGAGGACGAACCATGATCGCACTGATCGCACGACTGAACGTGGCGGAAGGCAAGGGCGCGTAGTTCGAGAAGGCCATGCTGGCGCTCGCCGGCCAAGTGCGCGCGAACGAGCCCGGCAATCAGCTCTACACGCTCTGCAAGGACTCCGACGGCAAGTACCTCGTGCTCGAGCTCTACAAGGACGAAGCGGCGCTCGCCGCGCACGGACAGAGCGCGCACTTCAAGGCCTCGGGCGCGTCGTTCAAGGGGCTGATGGCCGGCGCGCCGCAGATTCAGCGGCTGCAGGTGATTGGCTGAGCGCGGCGTCGCGCGAGTCGACAAGACTTCGATGTCCGCGGACGGATGGCACGAGCTTCACCGCCGAAGGCGCCTCGCCGTCGCGGAGCCACCAGCGCTTGTCCTACACATCTTCCGACGAACGCGCGCCGCTGCGTCGATTCGCATGTTGTGATCGACGCGGGCGCACGCGCCGCCAGAGGGCTCCATGATGCTGCTCCGCCACTCGCGCCTCGCTGCGCTCCTGCTGCTCGCACTCACGCTCGCGACGACGGCGCACGCAAACCCGCGCGGACCGCGCTGGGTCACGACCTGGGCCACCGCATCGAAGACCCCCACGATCTTCGATCGCGCGCTCCCCACGCTCGACGACGTCACGCTGCGTCAGATCGCGCATGTGAGCCTCGGCGGTCCGCGCGTGCGCGTGTGGCTTACGAACGAGTTCGGTAGCGCCCCGCTGCGAGTCGGCGCGGCGACGGTGGCGCTGCGCGCTTCGGGCGGAAGCATTGCGCCGGAGTCGCTGCGCACGCTCACGTTCGGCGGCGCCGCATCGATCGTGATCGCACCGGGTGCGCGCGTCGTGAGCGACGCGGTGAGCCTGCGCGTGCCGAGTCGCGCCGACCTCGCGATCAGCGTGCATCTCCCCGACGACGTGACCGGCTCGGGCTCGCCCGTCACGTATCACGTGCGCGCGCTGCAGACGAACTACATCGCGAGCGGCGACCAAACCGCGGCGACTCACCTGATCGCCGCTTCCAGCGAGACGTCATGGGTTTTATTCGCCGGCGTCGACGTGATCACCACGCCGGGCACGTGGGGCGTCGCCGCGATCGGAGACTCGATCACTGACGGCGATCAGGTGGCGTTCCCGAACGAGCCCGTCGACCTGAACGCGCGTTACACCGATTTTCTGGCGGAGCGGTTGCTCGCCGAGCGGCGCGCTGGCGTGCTCAACGCGGGCATCTCGGGCAACCAAGTGACGCGCACCTTCTTGGGCGACAACGTGCAAGCGCGCCTCGACCGCGACGTGCTGGCGAGAACGGGCGTGACGCATGTGATCGTGACTGCGGGCATCAACGACATCGGGCTGCCCGGACTGCTCACGGTGATCGGAATTCCCACGCCACCCGTTGCGGTGACGGACATCATCTCGGGCCTCCAGCAAACCGCGGCCCGCGCGCGCGCGCGGCCTCGTGGTGATCGGCGGCACGCTCTCCCCGTCGGGAGGAAGCCTTCCGGGCTACTCCGGCGCAGCAGCCGAGTCGGCTCGGCAAGCCCTGAATGCGTGGATCCGCACCACGGAAGCCTTCGATGCGGTGGTCGACTTCGACGCCGTGCTGCGCGACCCCGCGAATCCGACGGTGATGCAAGCCGGCCTCACGGCCGACAACCTGCACCCGAACACGGAGGGCTACCGCCGCATGGCGGACGCTGCCTTCGCGGTGTTGACCGGCGCGCCGTAGGCGCGGCTGCGCTGGGTCGCCTCCGAGGAGTCGCGCGCTTAGGCGCGCGAGCGGCGCAGCGAGCGCTGACGCGGCGAGTCGCGCCGTTGACCTAGCGTGGCGCGCTTGCAGCCAAGGAGAAGCACGTGCCGCGCACGAGGACCGAACGCAATGCCACACTCCATCTCGCGCGCGTCCCGAGTGGCGAAGCAGGCCCGGGCGACTTCGAAGTGCGCGAATCCGCGATTCCGAGGCCGCACGGCGGCGAGGTGCTGATTCGCACGCACTACGTAGGCATCGATGCGGCGCTGCGTCTGATCGTGCGCGACTCGAGCGACTTCCTGTTCCGCGTGAAGCCCAGAGACGTGGTACACGGATCGGGCGCCGGTGAAGTCCTCGAGAGCCGACACCCCGACTACCGCGTCGGCGACGCGGTGATCGGCTCGTTCGGCGTGCAGCGCTACGCGATCTCCGATGGCAGCGGCCTCGAGCGCTGCGACACGTCGCTCGCGCCGCTCTCGACGTGGCTCGGCCCGATGGGTGTCTCCGGTCTCACCGCGTACTTCGCGATGTTCGACGAGTGCAAGCCGCAGCCCGGGCAGACCGTGCTCGTCACCGGCGCCGCCGGCGCGGTGGGCTCGATCGCCGGACAACTCGCGCGGCTCGCCGGGGCGCGCACGATCGGCCTAACAAGCACGGATCCGAAGTGCCGCTGGCTCGAGTCGGAACTCGGCTACCACGTCGCGATCAACTACCGCGCCCCGGACTTTCGCGAGCAACTCGAGCGCGCGGCGCCGGAACGCATCGACGCGATCTTCGACAACGTGGGCGGCGCGGTGCTCGACGAGAGCCTGCGCCTGATCGGCATGCGAGGCTGCGTGCTGCTGTGCGGCTCGACCTCGCAATACCCCGCCGAAACGATGCAAGGCCCGAGCAACTACATCTGGCTCGGCACGATGCGCGCGCGCATGCAGGGCTTCGTCGTGTTCGACTACGCCGCTCGCTACGGCGAGGGGCGCCGACGCCTCGCAGCGTTCGCGAAGGCGGGTTCGCTGAAAATGCCGGAGCACATCGTTCGCGGTGACGTGAGCGACTTCCCCGCCGCGCTGCGCTCGCTCTATCGCGGCGAGAACAAGGGGAAGATGGTGCTGCGGCTCCCGGCCGCGGGCTGACGCTGATGCTGAACGTGAAAGATCCACAGGGATGGACCTCGCGATTCATGCGTCCGCTGTGAGCGGTCGCGGGCTGCCTACGACTTCCCGCGCGCCTCTCTGTATGCCTCGATGTTCCGCACCGTCTCGCGCGCGGGCTCGTGCGCGGCCTTCAGCGCGGCGCGCCGTCTGAGCTTCGCGTCGCTGATCTCGGGCGCGACGTAGCCGTCGTCGTCACGGCTCACCGTCACGCCTGGCGCGACGATGCGGTCGATCGCGTCGAGCACGTCGTCCGAAAGCGTGACGTCCGCGCCAGCGAGTAGGCCGTCGAGCTGCTCGAGCGTGCGTGGTCCGATGATCGACGACGTCACCGCGGGGTGCGCGCACGTGAACGCGATCGCCATGTGCATGAGCGAGATGCCGGCCTCCGCCGCGACGGCGGCGAGCGCCTCCACGAGGTCGAGCTTGCGCTGGTTATCAGGGCGATTCATGTCGTAGAGGTGCGGCTGCAGCTTCTGGCGATTCGTGTCGGTCGCCTGCGCGCCGCGCCGCCATTTCCCCGTGAGCCAGCCTTGTGAAAGTGGGCTCCACACGACGACGCCCATGCCGTAGCGCTGGCAGGTGGGCAGCACGTCGGCCTCGATGCGGCGCGCGAAGATCGAGTAGGGCGGCTGCTCCACGCGGAAGCGCTCGCGCCCGCGCTCCTTCGCGACCCACTGCGCCTCGACGATTTGCTCCGCCGGAAACGTGGAGGAGCCGAGCATGCGCACCTTGCCCGCGCGCACGAGGTCGCTGAGCGCGCCCAGCGTCTCGTCGATGTCGGTCGCGTCGTCGGGTCGGTGCACCTGATAGAGGTCGATGTAGTCCGTGCCGAGTCGCCGCAGGCTGCTCTCGCACTCGCGCACGATCCAGCGCCGCGAGTTGCCCTTGTGATTCGGGTTCGCGTCCATCGGCAGGCTGAACTTCGTGGCGAGCACGACTTCGTCGCGCACCCCGGCAAGCGCCTTGCCGAGGATCGTTTCCGACTCGCCGTGCGAGTACACGTCGGAGGTGTCGAAGTAGTTGATGCCCGCGTCGAGCGCGCGCCGGACCATGCGCGTGCAGTGCGCTTCATCCTCGTTGCCGAAGTAGCCGAACATGCCGGCGCCGAAGCACAGCTTGCTCACCCGCACGCCGGTGCGGCCTAACGCTCGCAGCTCCACGGAGTCTCCTCGTCAGCGCATGCGCAGGATCGGCTTGATCACTTCACCCGTGACCGCCGAGTCGTGCACTGCGCGGTTGATGTCGGCGAAGTCGTAGAACTTCACGAAGCGATCGAACGGAAGGCGCCCGTCACGGAACAGCTCGGCCAGGTAGGGCACGAACGTCTGCGCGACGGCATCGCCCATCACGACGCCGCGGATGCCGCGCCCCATCCCGATGCGGTCCATGCTGAACGCGATCTCGATGCCGCCTGGCGTCGCGCCCACTTGCGCGCACCAGCCCGGGCGGCCGAGGCAATCGACTGCCTGCCGGACGGCCGCTGGCACGCCAGAGCACTCGACAGAGAAATCCGCACCCGCGCGCGTCAGCGCTCGAATCGACGCGACGGCATCTTCGCGCGAGGCGTCCACGACGTGGGTCGCGCCGACCGCGAGAGCCATCTCGAGCCGCGAGGGCCGCAGGTCGACCGCGATGATGCGCGCGCATCCTGTCGCCCGAGCCCCCATCACCGCTGCGAGGCCGACGGTGCCGACGCCGAACACGGCGACGCTCGAGCCCGGCCGCGGCGCGAGCGCGTTCACGACGGTGCCGAAACCCGTGGTGAGACCGCAGCCGAGGGGCCCCATGAGCTCGAGCGGCAGGTCGCGCGCGATCTTCACGACGCTGCGCGCTGGCGCGATCGAGTGGGTGGCGAAGGACGATTGACCGACGAAGCGGCCGCGCAGCGGCGCTCCGCGGCACGAAAGCGGCGAGCTCCCGTCCGCGCGAAGGCCGGTGAGGTTGCGCGTGACGAACTCGTCGCAGTAGGCCGGCGCACCTCGGTGACAGGCGGGGCACGTCCCGCACGAGTCCCCGCTCAGCACGACGTGGTCGCCCACCGCGACGTGGCGTACGGCGTCGCCGATCGCCTCGACGACGCCCGAGCCTTCGTGCCCGAGCACCATCGGGAGCGGGATGTCGATGTCCTGATTGCGAACGGCGATGTCGGTGTGACAGATCCCGCTCGCGACGATGCGGACGAGCACCTCGTCCGCGCGCGGCGCACCCAGCGAGACGTCCTCGAGCACGAACTCGCCTCGAGCCGAGCGCACCACGGCAGCTCGCGCGGACGCCCCCGTCATCGACGCAACCCTCCCGCCCGCTACGCCTTCGGTCCGTCGAACGACTTCAGCAGCTCGTACCAGCCGGAGCCGACGACCTTGAGCGGCATGCCCTTCATGCGCGCCGCCGTCTCGGTGTGCTTCGTGCGCCCGGCCCACGCGTTCGGATCGCGCTGCCACTCGTTCAGCACGCGCTCCGCTTCTTCGTAGCTCGGCGCTTCGACCTCGTAGAGAGAGAGGTACTGCGAGACCGGCGAGCTGCCGAGGTGCCCGCCCGCGAGCTTGAACACGCGGCCGCGGATGAAGTTCGGGCAGTGCGCGGTGTCTTCGATGTGCTGGTCGACGAACCACTCGTCGAACTGCGCCTGCTTGTCGGGGCTGGGCGGTTCGCAGAGACCGATCAAGACGAATTGCGGCATGGGTTCAGTCCTCGGGTTGAAGTGCGAATGACTCATCGCGCGAAGACGACGATGAAGAGGGTGAGACGGCTGCGGTGCTCTTCACGTGGCGCGACTCCGGGCTTTGGGGTGCCCACGATATCTCGCTGCGTGAAGTCGCGGGCGCGGGCGGAATGGCCTGTGGGCGAGGCACTCGTTCGCGACATCATGCGCGCCGAATGTCTGCGCCCACGCCGCCGCTCGCCCCGCGCACGCTCGCTGCCTACGCGCTCACGGAGCTGCCGCTGAGCATGGCGGCCACGCCGATCGCGCTCTTCATCACGCCCTTCTACGCGCGCGACATGGGTCTCTCGCTCGCGGCGATCGGCACGATCCTGATGCTCGCGCGCATCAGCGACGTGATCACGGATCCACTCGTCGGCCAAGCGAGCGACCGCACGCGCACGCGCTTCGGGCGACGGAAGCCGTGGATCCTGCTCGGCGCGCCGCTCACGATGCTGTCGGTGTGGATGCTGTTCGTGCCGAGCGGCGTCGTCGGAAACGCCTACTTCGCCTTCTGGCTCGTGACGCTGTGGCTCGGCTGGACGCTCGTCGCCATTCCTTACTACGCCTGGGGCGCCGAGCTCTCGCAGGACTATCACGAGCGCACGCGTATCGCGTCGCTGCGCACGGCGCTCGGCGTGACCGGCACGCTCACCGCGATCTGCCTGCCGCTGCTCGCGGAGCCGCTGTTCGGCTACGGCGAGCCGCTCCCCGAGTCGCTGCACTTGATCGCGACTGCCGCGCTCACGCTCTTCGCCGTCGCGATGATGGCGTTGTGGCGGGTGCCCGAAGGCGCGCCGATCGAGTCGCGCCGCATCACGCTTGCCGACGGCTTCCGCGTGATGGCGCGCAACGGCCCGTTCTTGCGCCTGATGATCGGCTTCACGCTCGCCGCCGCGGGCCCCGCGATCGGGGGCCCGCTCTACGTGCTCTACGTCGTGCACGTGCTCGAAGCGAGCGTGTCGAGCTACGTCGTGCTGCTCGCCTTCTACCTCTCGAACCTCGCGGGCGTGGTGCTCTGGAACGCCGTCGCGCGCCGCCTCGGCAAGCGCAACGCGTGGCTGATGGGCATGGGCGTCGCGCTCGTCGCGCAGCCGGGCTACGCGTTGTTAGGCCCCGGCGACCTCTACTGGATGATGCTCGTGTTCGTCGTGCTCGGGATCGGCATCGGCAGCTTCGCGGCGCTGCCCGCCGCGATGAAGGCCGACGTCGTCGACCTCGACCGCCTGCGCAGCGGCGAGGACCGCACCGCGCTCTTCTTCTCGATGTGGTCGCTCGCGAACAAGGCCGTGCTCGCCGTCTCCGCGGGCTTCGCGCTGAACGTGGTCTCGTGGTTCGGGTTTCGCGCGAACGGCGAGAACGGTCCAGAGCAGCTGCTCGCACTGAAGGTCGTGTTCATCTGGGTGCCCGTGGTGTTCTACGTCATCGCGCTCGCGGTGATGTGGGGCTACCCGATCAGCGAGGAACGCCAGCGGCGGCTCGTGGGCTTCCTGCAGCGCAGGACCGCGCGGCGCGAGCGGCGCCGCCTCGAACAAGGAGACGGCCATGGAGTTTGACCTCGACACCGACGTGCTCGTTCTCGGCTCCGGCGCCTGCGGCCTCACCGCCGCGGTGGCGGCGGCAGACGCCGGCGCGCGCGTCGTCGTGCTCGAACGCAGCGACGCGATCGGCGGTACGAGCGCGGTCTCGGGCGGCATCGTGTGGGTGCCTAACAACCACCTGGCGCCCGCACTCGGGATCGCGGACTCGCGCGAGCAGGCGCTCGCGTACCTCGAGTCGCTCTCGCTCGGCGTGATGGACATGGAGCTCGCGACGGCGTTCGTCGACCGCGCGCCGGAGATGGTCCGCTTCCTCGAGGCGCGCACGCCGCTGCGCTTCCACATCGCAGAGAACTACCCCGACTATCACCCCGAGCGCCCGGGCGGCCTGGCGGGCGGCGGCCGCTCGCTCGATCCCGACATGTTCTCGTTCGCGCAGCTCGGCGAGTGGGCAGGGCGCATCCGGCAGGCGCGCACGGACCTTCACCCGCAAGCGCCGATTCAGCGCTTCACGCTCACCGAGGGACTCGAGAAGCGCGTGCCGCCCGCGGAGGTGCTCGCCGCGCGCGCAAGCCGCGACGAGCGCGGGCTCGGGGAGGCGCTCGTGGGCGCGCTGCTGCGCGGCTGCCTCGATCGCGGCGTGGACGTGCGCCTGGGCGTGCGCGCACGCGAGCTCGTGCGCGCGGGTCGCGCGGTCGTCGGCGTGCGCGCGGAGCAGGGCGAGCGCGACGTGCTCGTGCGCGCGCGCGCCGTAGTGCTCGCGACGGGCGGCTTCGAGTGGAACGCGGAGCTCGTTCGCGCGTTCCTGCGCGGGCCGCTGATCGGTCCGGCCTCGCCGCCGGAGCTCGAGGGCGACGGCCTGCTGATGGCGATGGAGGCAGGCGCGCAGCTTGCGAACATGAGCGAAGCGTGGTGGATGCCGACGATCCCGATCCCCGGCGACGGCGTGGCGGGCGGGAAGCCGCTGTATCGCCTCTGCCTCGCGGAGCGCACGTTGCCCGGCTCGCTGATCGTGAACCGCCGCGGGAAGCGCTTCGTGAACGAGGCCGCCAACTACAACGACGTCGGGCGCGCGTTCCACACGTTCGATCCCACGCACTTCAGCTTCGCCAACGCCGAGGCGTGGCTCGTGTTCGACGACACTTATTACGCGAGGTACCCGCTCGCAGGCTTCTCTCCGCGCGCGCCGAAGCCCGCGGGTTTTCTGTTCAGCGGCGCGTCGGTCGAAGAGCTCGCGCGCGCGATCGAGGTCGATCCGGACGCGCTCGCCGCGACCGTCGCGCGCTTCAACGAGTTCGCCGCGCAGGGCGAGGACCCCGACTTCCAGCGTGGCCGCAGCGTGTACGACTCCTACAACGGCGACCGCTCGCGCCCGCGCCCGTTCACGACGCTCGGTGCGCTCACGCGCGCGCCGTTCCACGCGATCAAGCTGGTGGCCGGCGCGCTCGGCACGAAGGGCGGCGCCAAGACGAACACGTCTGCGCAGGTGCTCGACCCGCGCGGGCGGGTGATTCCCGGCCTCTACGCCGTGGGCAACGCGATGGCCGGCGCGACCGGGCTCGTCTACGGCGGCGCCGGCGGCACGCTCGGGCCCGGCATGACCTACGGCTACATCGCCGGCTGCGAGGCTGCGAAGGAGCTTTCGCCGGCGTCCGGTAGAACTCGAGTCAGCGCGGCGTGCTCGCTTCCATGAGATGGTGCTTGGCGTCGGCGCGCGAGCGCGTAAGGTCGGTCCGCGGCAACACCAGGCGCGTCCGCGCCGCGCCCCGGGAGATTGGTCATGACGAGACGACGACTCGCTCTCCTCACTCTTGCCCTCGCCACCGCGTTCGCATCCCCCGCGCTTTCCGACCCTGCCCCGACCGCCCCTACGCCGGAGCAAGGCGCCGCAACGGAGGAAGACTCCGGCGACGAGGTCGTGTGCAAGAAAGAGCGACCCACGGGATCGCGCATCCCGCGCGTGGTGTGTCGTACGAAGTCGCAGATCAAAGACTCCGAAGCGGCGGGGAAGTGGCTGATCAATCGCCCAAAGCACGGCACGCGCGGCTAGCGCTCACGCCCGCATCTGCCTGACGTCTCGCACCGCGAGCACCGCGGCGGTGGGCACTACGATCAGCACGGCGCAAACGACTGCGCTCGGTGCGGCGCCGATGCTGGCCGCGGCGAGGCCCGCCAGCGCTTCGCCGACCGGCACGAGCGCGATCGAGCCCATCGCGTCGTAGGCGGACACGCGCGAGAGTGCCTCTGGTGCCACGCGCTTGTGCAGCTCGGTGTTCCACAGCACGCCGAACGCGCCGAACGCGACCCCCGCGACGAAGCTCGCGGCGGCGATCAGCGGGGTCGGCGCAGGGATCGATAACAACAAGGGCACGCCCGAGATCGGGAAGCAGAAGAGCGTCGCGGCGAGCATCGTACGCGCGAAGTGGACGCGCAGCGCGAGCAGGCCGCCGGCGACGAGGCCAAGCCCCTCGGCGCCGACGATGCGCCCCCAGGCTTCGGCGCCGCCGAGCGACTCCTTGGCGATTACGGGCCCGAGCACCGCGAACGCGCCGAACCAGCCCATCAGCATCACGGAGAACTGCACCACGATCGTCCACAGCCAGGTGTGTGCGGTGAACTCGCGTAAGCCTTCGCGCAGCTCGCGCACGAGGCTCTTGCCCGCGGACCGCGCTTGAGGCGCGGCGCGGATGCCGAGCACGAGCAGCGCGCTCGCGGCGAAGGTGGCGGCGTCGATCGCGAGCTCGGCGCCGGCGCCCGCGAACGCCGCGATGATCCCCGCGCTCACCGCGCCGAGCGCATAGGCGGTGGAGTTCGCGATTCCGAGCAGCGCGTTGGCGGCTTGCAGGCGCTCGCGCGGTGCGACGAGCGGCACGAGCCCGACATGCGCGGGTTGGTGCAACGCCATCGCGACGGAGGCGATCACGACCAATGCGACCAGCGTGGGGAAGCTCGCGCTGCGCGTCAGTAACAACACTGCAATCGCGCCCTGCGCGAGTGCCGCCACGCTGTCGGCGCCGATCATCTGGCGTTGCCGCGAGCCGCGATCCGCGAGGGCGCCGCCGAGCAGCAACGTGGCGACTTGCATCGCGGAGCCAGCGCCGACGAGCAGTCAGACCTGCGCTGCATCGCCCTGAAGATCCTCGAGCACCGCGAACGGCAGCGCGATCGGCGTCATCGCGGTGCCGAAGGTCGAGACGAGCCGCGCCGCTGCGAGGCGCGCGAAGCTCGGATCGCGCAGCAGCGTGAGCGCGTCGCGCGCGCGGTCCGAGGACATCGCGGCATCTTCGCAGAGCGGCGCACGCGTGCGAGCGGTGCGTGCGGTCGCGTAGCGTCGCGGGCTCCCGAACGAGGCAAGCCATGGCCGAAGTGATCGACGTTCGCGCGCAGCACCGCTTCGACGAAGCGCGCCTCGACCGCTTCCTCGCCGCGAACGTCGCAGGCTACGCCGGGCCCCTCACCGTTCGTCAATTCGAGGGCGGTCAGTCGAACCCGACGTACCTGCTCGCGACGCCGGGTGCGCGCTACGTGCTGCGCCGCAAGCCGCCCGGCGCGCTCGTGAAGTCCGCGCACCAAGTGGACCGCGAGTACCGCGTGATCCGCGCGCTGAACGCGACGAGCTTCCCCGTGCCTAAGGCGCTCGTGCTTTGCGAGGACGAGGCGGTGATCGGCACCGCGTTCTTCGTGATGAGCCACGTCGCGGGCGAGCCGGTCTACGACGTCTCGATGCCGAGCCTCGCGCCGGCGCAGCGCACTGCGCTCGTGAACTCCTACGTCGACACGCTCGCGGATCTGCATCGCTTCGATCCCGAGGCGCTCGGCCTCGGCGACTTCGGCCGCGCGGGGAACTACTTCGCGCGCCAGGTCTCGCGCTGGGGGCGCCAGTTCGACGAGACGGAGACCGAGCCGATCCCGGAGATGCGCGAGCTCGGCGCATGGCTCGAGAAGTCGATTCCGCCCGAGAGCGCGGTCGCGATCGCGCACGGCGACTACAGCTTCAACAACGTGCTGCGGCACCCGAGCGAGCCGCGCGTGGTGGCGGTGCTCGACTGGGAGCTCTCGACGCTCGGGGACCCGCTCGCAGACTTCACCTACTTCACGCAGGCGTGGTTCGGCGTCCCGGGAGACCGCACGTTCGCGGGCCGCGATCTCGGGGCGCTCGGCGTCCCTACTTATGAAGCGGTGCGTGCGCGTTACTGCGAACGAGTCGGGCGGCCCGTGTGGACGAACGAGGGCTTCTACCGCGCGTTCCACGCCTTCCGCAGCAGCGCGATTCTGCAGGGAATCATCAAGCGCGTCGCCACCGGCACCAACGCGAGCGCGACCGCGCTGCAGTTCTCTCCGCGCGACGTACGCGCGGGAGCACGGCGCGGGCTCGAGCACGCAGCGAGGAATTAGGAGCTTCCGATGCGAGAGTTCAAGGGCAAGACCGCAGTCGTTACGGGCGCTGCGAGCGGGATCGGGCGTGCGCTGGCAGAGCGCTTCGCGCAGGAGGGCATGCGCGTCGTGCTCGCCGACATCGAGGCGAATGCGCTCGCTCGTGCGGTGAGCGAGCTCGAGGCGCAAGGGCACCGCGCGATCGGGGTCGTGACGAACGTGATGGAGCGCGCCTCGGTCGACGCGCTCGCGGCGCGCGCGACCCGCGAGTTCGGCGCAGTGCACGTCTTGTGCAACAACGCCGGCGTGCTCGCGCGCAGCGAAGGCGCGGGCGCGATCTGGGAGCTGCCGCCGCAAGACTGGGACTGGGTGCTCGGCGTGAATCTGATGGGCGTGCTGCACGGCGTGCAGGCGTTCGTGCCGCAGATGGTCGCGCACGGCGGCGAGGGCCACGTCGTGAACACCGCCTCGGTCGTGGCGTTCTTCCCCGGCGGCGGCCCGTACGGCGTGACGAAGCAGGGCGTGCTCTCGCTGAGCGAGAGCTTGTGGGGCGATCTGAAAGCGCGCGGCGCGAAGATCGGCGCCTCGGTGCTGTGCCCCGGCTGGGTGGACACGAGCCTCGCGAGCGCCGAGCGCAATCGACCCGCGCAGCTCGCGAGCGAGGCGGTCGGCGATCTCGCGACGGGAACCGCGGGCCGCGCGCAGCACACGCTGCGCGGCGCGATGCCGCCCGCGAAGGTGGCGGACGCGGTGGTCGCGTCGATCCGCGAGGAGCGCTTCTACATCCTCCCGCACTCGGGCTGGGATGCTTTCCTGCGCGCCCGCTTCGAGGCGGTGATGGCGCGCGGTACGCCGCCGCGCATGGATCCCGCGGACATCGAGCGGCGCCGCGCGGCGGGCGAGGTGTTTTGAGCGACGTGGAGCTGCGCGAGGCTCATCGCGTTTCGGCACGGCGGCGTTCGCGAGTTTTTTCGCGCAGGCATGGAACAGCGCGCGACTGCTGTGGTAACTCGGCGTCACGGGGGGAGGGCGGAGGCCAAGGTCTCTCCGAAGGCTGAGCGTTCGAGGGAACGCACAGTCGGAGCGCACGACGGCGCTACCCACATCGGAGAAGATCATGCATCGCAACTCTCTGGCGCGAGTTCTCGCGCCGTTGCTCGTGGTGTCGGCGGCGACGCCGATCTGGGCGCAGGACGCTGCGCCGGCGCCGGCGGAAGACCGCGGCGGCGTCGAAGAGATCATCGTGACCGCGCAGAAGCGCGAAGAGAACATCAACGACATCGGCATGTCGATTCAGGCCGCGACCGGCGAGCAGCTCTCGGAGCTGGGCATCACCGACCCATCGCAGCTCGACCGCGTGGTGACCGGTTTCAACGCCAACGTCACCTACTACGGAACGCCGATCTACACGATCCGCGGCGTGGGCTTCCAGGACACGGCGCTCGCCTCAGGCCCGACCGTGAGCATCTACATCGACCAGATGCCGTTGCCGTTCGCCGTGATGGCTCAGGGAACCTCGCTCGATCTCGAGCGCGTGGAAGCGCTGAAGGGCCCGCAGGGCACCCTGTTCGGTCAGAACGCTACCGGCGGTGCCGTGAACTACATCGCCAACAAGCCGACCGAGGGCTTCGAGGCGGGCTTCGACGCGAGCTACGGCCGCTTCAACACGGTCGACCTGATGGGCTACGTGAGCGGGCCGCTCGCGGACACGCTGAGCGCGCGCTTTGCGGGCCGCATCATCAACTCGGGCCCGCACCAAAAGAGCTACACGCGAAACTCGACGCCCGCGCCCGATCCGTACTGGATCACGGGTGGCCGCAATCGGGCGTACAACCGCGACACCGAGAGCGGCGACCAGGACTTCGTGAACCTGCGCGGCTCGCTGCTGTGGGAGCCCACGGATCAACTGTCCGCCCTCTTCACCGCGAGCGGCTTCATCGACAAGGGCGACTCGCAGATGCCGCAGCTCTTCGGCATCGCGACGCTCAACCAGGTGAGCGGCCTGCGACCGGAGATCGCGAACTACCCATTCTCGCCCAAGAACAACCGCTCTGCGGATTGGGGTCCGTGCGTGAACATCACGGGCGGCACGCCGGCGAACGTCACCGGCAACCTCGACTACGAGGGCGAGCTGGAGAATCTCTCGAACCGTCTCTACGACAACTGTGAGCCGGCCGAGCGAGACAACTCGTTCTACTCGACCACTCTGCGCGTCGACTTCGAGATCAACGACGACCTGACGCTGACTTCGTTGACGAGCTGGTCGAAGTTCGACCGCCACGCGACGCTCGAAAGCGACGGGACGTACTACCAAGACTACGAGTCGTTCCAGCAGGGCTTCCTGAAGGCGGCGTATCAGGAGCTGCGCCTCGCCGGAAGCATCATGGGCGAGGGCAACTGGGTCGTCGGCGCGAACTACGAGTGGACCTCGACCTGGGATTCCTTCATGCAGACCTACGGCATCTCGAGCGCCGTGCCGACGGTGGTGTTCACGCGCACGCCGCTGGGTCCAACCAACCCGAACAGCCGCCAGAAGACCGACACCTACGCGATCTTTGCCAACCTCGAGTACCCGGTCCTCGATTGGCTGACGGTTCAAGGCGGCGTGCGGTACACGAACCAGAAGCGTGATTACCGCGGCTGCGGCTCAGACGGCGGGGATGGGACCTGGGCCGACATCTCGGCGGAGATCCAGACGCTGCTGCAGATCCTCGGCGGCTTCCCGGTCGTCGGCGGGCTCGACGCTGGCCCCGGCAACTGCGCGAGCTTCGGTCCTGGGCCGACGTTCTTCCCCGAGCCCGCGGGCTTCACGAACGAGCTCGATGAGGACAACGTCTCCTGGCGCGTCGGCGCAAACGCCGCGGTCACCGATGAGATCCTGCTCTACGCGAACGTCAGCAAGGGCTACAAGTCGGGCAGCTTCCCGACCGTCGCCAGCGCGGCGTTCTATCAGCTCGAGCCGGCGACGCAGGAAGAGTTGTTGGCGTACGAGATCGGCGCCAAGACGAGCTGGCTGGACGGAACGCTGCAGCTGAACGGCGCCGCGTTCTACTACGACTACACGGACAAGCAGATTCTCAGCGCGGTCGCGGACATCATTTTCGGCTCGCTGCCGGCCTTGGTGAACGTGCCCGAGTCACACGTGGTGGGCTTCGAGCTCGCCGGCGTGTGGGAGCCCATCGCGGGGCTGAGGCTCGCGCCCTCGGTGAGCTACGCCAAGAGCGAGGTCGATGGCACGTTCCGAAACTTCGATCCGTTCTTCAACACCGCGAACAACGGTGCGACGAAGGACTTCTCGGGGCTTCCGTTCCCGAACGCTCCGGACTGGCAGGTGAACTTCGACAGCCAGTATGAGTGGTCGGTCGGGAGCGATTGGACCGCCTTCGTTGGAGCCAACGTGAACTACCAGGCTGCGACGAAGGGATTCTTCCACGAT
Source organism: Deltaproteobacteria bacterium (assembly GCA_016875395.1). Lineage (NCBI taxonomy): Bacteria > Pseudomonadati > Myxococcota > Myxococcia > Deltaproteobacteria bacterium. The sequence continues at coordinate 16,295 of VGRF01000009.1, forward strand.
CGCTGCGACGAACCGATCGGTGCGATCGACTCCGTAACCGGCCGTCCCATTCAGTGCACGAAGGACTACATCTCCAGCATTCCGGCGGCGAGCCGGAACAGCCCGAACGCGACGGACCTCGTGATCAATGCGCGCGCACTGCTCGACGTACGGGCGGGCATCGAGCGCGGTCCGTGGCGCGCTTGGGTCTGGGGCCGAAACATCACCGACAAGCACTACTGGAATGCGGCCAGCCACGTGAACGACGTGCTGCTCCGCTACACCGGCATGCCCGCCACGTATGGCGCGACGGTGACCTACAGCTTCGGGCGATAGACGCCGCCCATCCCAACGAAGCGCCGGCGTTCGCGAGAACGCCGGCGCTTTCGCTTTGGCGCGCGCGAAGTGCGCGACGCTGCACGCGCGAGGAATACTGCGCGCCTCGGAGTTCCTGATGCCCGCCGTCCTCGAAGGCACTCGCGTCCTCGACCTCACGAGCGGCCCCGTCGGCGGCGTCGCGACGGCGGTGCTCGCGGACTTCGGTGCCGACGTCGTGAAGATCGAGCCGCCGCGCGGCGACCGCTTCCGTGCGCTCGCCGCGGCGCCGCTGTGGCTGCGCGGGAAGCGCAGCGTCGCGCTCGACCTGACCATCGAGGCCGATTGTGCGCGGCTCGCCCCCCTCGTCGCGAGCGCCGATGTGCTCGTCGTCTCGGGTCCGCCCGGCCGCGCGGCGCGCTTCGGCGTCGATGCGGAGCGCGCACTTGCGGCGAATCCTCAGCTCGTGCACGCGAGCCTCACGCCCTTCGGCCCGCGCGGGCCGTACGCCGAGATTCCGGGCTACGAGGGCATCGTCGCGGCGCTGGGCGGGCGCATGGCGGTGTTCGCGCGCCAGGTGCGCCGCGACGGACCGGGCTTCGCGGCGGTGAGCATCGCGAGCCACGCGTGCGCAATGGGCGTGGTGCAGGGCGTTGTCGCGGCGCTCTATGCGCGCGAACGCACGGGGCGCGGGCAGCGCGTCGAGTCCAGCCTGCTGCAGGCGCTGCTCCCGTACGACCTCGTCTCGCTGCTGCTCGTGCAGCTCGCGGCGCGCGAGGGAAAGCCGCCGCCGGATCCGTACGCCGTGGGCGGCGACATGCCCACGCTCAACTACCACCCGATCCTCACGCAGGACGGGCGCTGGCTGCAGTGCGGGAACCTGCTCGAGCACCTGTTCCTCTCGTTCCTCGACTCGATCGATTTGTTGGGCGAGCTGCTCGCCGAGGAGCGCTTCGCGGCGCCGCCCGGGGCGTGGGACGCCGCGACGATCGAGGCCGCGCGGGATCGCATCCTGCTGCGCGTGCTCGAGCGCACGGCGGACGAGTGGATGCAGCGCTTCCACGCGAACGGGAACGTGGCGGCGGAGCCGTATCTCACGCCCACGCAGGCGCTCGCGCACCCCGACCTCGTCGCGAACGGCAGCGTCGTCACGCTGCGCGATCCCGAGCGTGGCGACGTGAAGCAGGTGGGCCCGATCGCGCGCCTCGTCGCGACGCCCGCGCGCATCGCGAAGCCTGCGCCGCGCGTGGGCGAGCACGGGCGCGAGGTGCTCGCCGAGCAGCGCTCGCTCCCGCCGCGAGTTGTTACGGGCGACACGCCGCCGGGACAGCCCCTCGCGGGCGTCACCATCCTCGAGCTCGCGACGATCATCGCGGCGCCACTCGGCACGACGTTCCTCGCGGACCTCGGCGCACGCGTGATCAAGATCGAGGCCATCGACGGCGACCCGTACCGCCAGTTCCTCACGCGCGGGCTCTTGGCCGTGAAGACCAACGCGGGCAAGGAGTCGATCTGCCTCGACCTGAAGAGCGCCGACGGTCGCGCGATCGCGCATGACCTCGTGCGGCGCGTCGATGTGCTCGTGCACAACTACCGCCCCGGCGTACCCGAGCGCCTCGGGATCGACTACGCGAGCGCACGCGCGCTGAATCCGCAGCTGATCTGGGTCTCCGCGAACGGCTACGGCCCCGACGGCCCGAGCGCACGGCGGCCGGTGACGCATCCCGTCGCGGGCGCCGCAGCCGGTGGCGCGGGACACCAAGGCGCGCCGACGCTCGCGCGCGCGCACGAAACGCTCGCGGAGATTCGCGAGGGCGCGCGCCAGTTGATGCGCGCGAACGAGGCGAACCCGGATCCGAACACCTCCGTCGTCCTCGCGGCTGCGATCGCTCTGGGCCTCCTTGCGCGCCAGCGCTTCGGCATCGCACAGCCGATCTACACCGACATGTTCAGCGCGAACGCGTGGGCGAACGCCGACGACTTCCTCGACTACGCCGGCAAGCCCGCGCGCCCGCGCGTCGACGACGCGTTGCTCGGCTTCGCGCCTACGTACCGGCTCTACGAGACGCGCGAGGGCTGGGTGTTCCTTGCGCTCACGTGCGACGCCGAGTGGCGGCGCTTCTGCGCGATGGCGGAGCGCGAGTCGCTAGGGAGCGACCCTCGGTTCGCGAGCGAGGCCGCGCGTGCGCAGAACGCAGATGCGCTCGTGCGCGAGATCGGTACCGCACTGAAGGCGCGCGGCGCCGCCGAGTGGCAGCAGCGCGCGCTCGCCGCGCGCGTACCGCTCGTGCGCGCGGACGCGACCGACCCGGGGCACCTGTGGGCGCACGATGCGCACGTGCGCGAGAACGGCTTCGTGCAGCCGTGCCGCCACGCGCGTTTCGGGGACGTGCTGCGCTGGGGCGCGCTCGTCACGGTGAACGGCGCCGCGGAGCGCTACGGCGCCGGCGCGCTCGCCGGCGACTGCACCGACGCGCTGCTGCGCGAGCTCGGGCGCAGCGACACGGAGATCGCGCGGCTGCGCGAGCAGCGGGTCGTCGCGTCGGAGCCCATCGCGGGCTGATCGCGCGAACCGACCGGGGCGTGCGGGCAAGAGTGAGAGATGGAGCCGGGCTCGGACGCGGACATCATCGAGCGCTCCCTGGGCGAGCCGGCCGCGTTCGCCTCGCTCTACGACCGGCACGCGGCAGTTCTCTATCGCTTTCTCGTGCGCCGCATTGGGCCGTCCGCGGCTGACGGCCTACTCGGCGACACCTTCCGCATCGCATTCGAGCGGCGCGCGAGCTTCGATCGCGGCCACGAGAGCGCGCGCCCGTGGCTCTACGGAATTGCGACGCGCGTACTCGCGCATCACCGCCGCGCAGAGGCACGCCGCATGCGCGCAGCTGCGGTGCTCGTCGCCAGCCGCGAGGCGCCCATCGATCCAGCGCAGCGCGCCGCAGCTTCGCACGACGCGCGCGAGCTGTGGCCGCTCGTGGCCGACGCGATCTCGGCGCTGCCTGTCGGCGAGCGAGATGCACTTCTCCTGCACGTGTGGGAGGACCTTGCTTACGACGAGATCGCGCGCGCGCTCGGAGTTCCGATCGGGACGGTGCGCTCGCGCATCAACCGCGCGCGCAGGCGCCTGCGCGAACTGACGGCGCAGAGCGGGCAACAAGCAGCGACACGGAGCGCAGCCGGACGTGGGAAGATCGAGTCATGAGCGACGACCTCGACCGGCTGCGGCGGCTCCGCCCCGACCGCTTGCAACCGCACGATCCGATGGACCCGAAGGTCCTGATGGACGAGAAGGAGCGACTCATGTCCGCCATCGAGCAGTCCGCCGCGAGTGTGCACGCGGCGACACGCATGCCGTCGATCTATCCGCGCCTCGCCTATCGCGATGTCCTCCGCGCGCTCGACTTTCTCACGCGCGCGTTCGGCCTCCGCGAGCGCCGCGAGGCGCGCCTCGAGCATCCCGACGGAGTGCTCGCGTGGCTCGAGATCGGCGATGGCGTCGTCATGATCGGTCAGTCGGGCGCGGCCCATCACGAGCTCTACAGCCCCGCGGAGCTCGGGCGCACGACCGGTATGGTGATGGTCTCGGTCCACGACATCGACGCCCATCATGGGCGAGCCGTCGCCGCCGGGGCTCGTGTCGTGATGCCGCTCGAGGACATGTTCTGGGGCGACCGCCGCTACGAGGCGCTCGACCTCGACGGGCATCGCTGGCACTTCAGTGAGCGCCTAGCGGACATCGAGCGGCGGCGCGGAAAGAGCGCCGAGTAGCAGCGGCGAGGCGGAGAGAGCGTTCGAGCGGATAGCATCGCGGGATCAACACCGGAGCCGCCATGCCCGAGCCCGTTCGCGACGCCGCTTACTACGACGCGATCAGGCGCCGCTTCGCCGAAGAGCGCGACCTACGCCTGCGCTACCGGCCCGAGGGCACGTCGCAGTACACGTCAGAGCTGACGGGCGCGCTCGAGAAGTACGCGCGCGATCCCTACGGCGGGGAGATCGCACCGCGCGCGCCGATTCGCGACGAGGTGGAGGTGCTCTTCATCGGCGGCGGCTTCTCGGCGCTGCTCACGTCCGCGCGCTTGCGCGAGAAGGGCGTCGAGTCGATCCGCATCGTCGAGCGCGGCGCCGACGTCGGCGGCACCTGGTACTGGAACCGCTACCCCGGCGTCGCCTGCGACGTCGTCTCCTACGACTACCTCCCGCTGCTCGACGAGATGGCGTACGTGCCGACGCGCCACTACGCCGGCGGCCAGGAGATCCTCGACCACTGCCGCGCGATCGCGCGCCGCTACGACCTCTACAAGCTCGCCGTGTTCCAGACGACCGTGACGAGCACGGTCTGGAACGAGCGCGAGCGCGTGTGGGAGATCGGCACGGATCGGGGCGACGCGATGCGCGCGCGCTTCGTCGTGTGCGCGAACGGCACGCTCTCGAAGCCGAAGCTCTCCAAGATCGCGGGCATGGAAAAGTTCCGCGGCCACTCCTTCCACACCTCGCGCTGGGACTACGACTACACCGGCGCGAACCTCGAGAAGCTGCGCGACAAGGTCGTCGGCATCATCGGCACCGGCGCGACGGCGGTGCAGGCCGTACCCGGCCTCGGCGCGAACGCGAAACAACTCTTCGTCTTCCAGCGCACGCCCAGCTCGATCGACGTGCGCGACGACTGGCCCACCGATCCGAAGTGGGCGGCGTCGCTGAAGCCAGGCTGGCAGGCCGAGCGGCGCGCGAAGGCGCTCGCGGAGCCGATGCTCACGCTCGGTGGACGCGCGGCGCCTGGCGAGACGCGCGAGCAGAAGATCGAGCGCCAGGAGCGCGCGAACATCGACTACATGATGCGCATCCACCGGCGCATCGAGAAGATCGTCGCGGATCCCGCCACCGCCGAGGCGCTGAAGCCTTGGTACATGTTCATGTGCAAGCGCCCGTGCTTCCACGAGGACTACCTGCCCACGTTCAACCGCCCGAACGTGCGGCTCGTCGATACGCGCGGGAAGGGCATCACCGAGATCGACGAGCGCGGCCCCGTGTTCGAGGGCAAGACCTACGAGCTCGACCTGCTGATCTACGCGACGGGCTTCGAGGTGCAGAAGACGGGCATCTGGAACCGCATCGTGGGGAAGGGCGGCGTCGACCTCGAAGCGAAGTACGCAGACGGCATTCGCACCTTGTTAGGGATCCACACGCGCGGCTTCCCGAACTTGTTCATCATGGGCGGCTATCAGGCCTCGTTCCAGTTCAATCTCACGGACATGCTGCAGACGCAGGGCGACCACATCGCCGAGTGCATCGCGCACGTGCGCAGTCGCGGCTTCACGACGATCGACCCCACCGAGGCCGCCGAGGAGTGGTGGGTGCAAGAAGTGATCGCGCACCGCGGCAAGACCTCGCGCAATCACGACTGCACGCCCGGCTACTACAACTTCGAGGGCGAGTCGAACCGCCGCCAAGACGGCAACTACAACGGCGGCTTCCGGCAGTACTGGCTGCACCAAGGCGAGGTGCGCGGGCGGATGGAGGAGAGCTTCGAGCTGGAGTGATCGAGCCCTCCTCCTTCGCTGCGCTCACCAGCCGTGCGCTTCTCCGTTCCACTTCGTGAACGTGCCCGTCGTCTCCATCGAGCCCTTGTCGATCACCGACAGGATTCCCGACGCGCTCTCGTCGACCGTGATCTCCGCGTTGGGGCCGCCCATGTCGGTCTTCACGAAGCCGGGATGGATCAGCATCACGCTGATGCCTTCCTTCTTGAGCGCCTCGGACGCCATCTTCATCGCCTTGTTCACGGCGCCTTTGCTCGTGCAGTAGGCGTACATCACGGGGAAGCCCCACACGATCGCGCCCATCTGGCTCGTGATCGTGACGGCGCGCGGGTTGGTGCCGGCCTTCAAGTTGTTACGGAAGGCCTGCAGCATGCGGAACGGCGCCATCGTGTTGACCGCGAACGTGTCCGCCCAGCCGTCGAAGTCCATGTTCTCGAGCGACTGGTTCTGGAACGCGGGACCCGCTTGGCCGGCGTTGTTGAGCAGCACGTCGATGGGGCGGTCGCCGAGCTTCTCCTTCAACGCCGCGACCGACTTGCCATCGGCCACGTGCACGCCGAGCACCGTGACGTTCTTGCCGGCGAGCGCCTGCAGCGCGGAAGCCTTCTGCGGGTCGCGGCAGCACGCGAGCACGTGGTCGCCGCGAGCGGCGATGCGCTTCGTCAGTTCGAGGCCGATGCCGCGGTTCGCGCCGGTGATCAAGAAGGTCTGCATGGTCGTGCTCCTGTGATTCGAAGTGGGAAGAGGCCCACGTTACGACAGCTTCGCGCCGCGCGTGAAACGGGCGGCGCATGTGGCGTGCTGTCCCCTGCCGCCACGAAATCGGGAGAAACCGGCAGCCGGGGTGGGGCGGATTGGGCGCGTGGCCGCGCGCCGCGCCCGCAGCAGCGCTTCTGCCGTGGCACAACGCTTGCGGAACGAGCGCGCCAAACGCCCACTCATTAGGGAGATCTCGATGCTTCGGGTTCGCGCGCTGCAGGTCGCGGTGATGACCGCGGCTGCACTCTGGTTGGCCTGCGGTGGAGACACGGAGAAGCCCAGCGGCACGGCGAGCGGGCCCGAAGTCGCAGCGAAAGAAGCAGAGTCGGCAGACGGCGGCGACGACGAGGCCGAGGAGGTCGCCAAAGCGGACGACGGCGCGACCGAAACGGCGAAGCAGATCTTCGGATCGCGCTGCTTCACCTGTCACGGCGCGGAGGGCGCTGGCGACGGCCCCGGCTCCGCGGCGCTGAACCCCAAGCCCCGCGACTTCCGCGACGCCTCGTGGCAAGACTCCGTCAGCGACGACCACATCGCGAACATCGTGAAGTTCGGCGGCGCCGCCGTCGGGAAGAGCCCGACGATGCCGGGCAACCCCGACCTGATGAGCAAGCCCGAAGTCGTCGCGGCGCTCGTCGCGCACGTGCGCAGCCTGCGCGCGCAGTAACAACTCGTGGAGGGACCCATGCGCACTCGTTCCCATGCTCTCGCTTCGCTCGCCGCCGCGGCGTTCGTGCTCGCGTGTACGCCGCAGTCCGAGCTCGAATCCGCCGGCGGCGGCGGGGGCGCCGACGTCGCGGCGCTGATGAAGGCGCGCAATCTCACGGATGAGCACGTCGCCGCCGCGCTGAAGACCTACACGCCCACTGGCGTGCACGACGAGTACTACACGTTCGCGTCGGGCGGACACGGCGGGCAGGTGCTCGTGATCGGCTTGCCGAGCATGCGCGCATCCTCAAGGTGATCGCGGTGTTTGCGCCGGAGCCGTGGCAAGGCTTCGGCTACGGCGACCAGACCGACGCGCTGCTCGACTCCGGCAACGCCGACGGGAAGAAGCTGCGCTGGGCCGACACGCACCACCCCGCGCTGTCCGAGACCGCGGGTGACTACGACGGCCAGTACTTGTTCATCAACGACAAAGCCAACGCGCGCATGGCCGTGATCAATCTCGAGGACTTCGTCACGACCCAGATCGTGCGCAGCGGGCTGATTCAGTCCGACCACGGCGGCGCGTTCGTCACGCCGAACACCGAATACGTGATCGAGGCGACGCAGTACGCGGCGCCGCTCGGCGGTGGGTACGCGGACGTCACGGAGTACAACGAGAAGTACCGAGGGGCGATCATCCTGTGGAAGTTCGATCGCGAGAAGGGCGCGATCGATCGCGCGAAGTCGTTCGCGATCGAACTCCCGCCATACGGCCAAGACCTCGCGGACGCCGGCAAGCTCGCGAGCGACGGCTTCATCTTCCTCAACTCGTTCAACACCGAGCGCTCGTACGGCGACATCGCCGCGGGCAACCCGCCGATGGAGTCGGGCGCGTCGCAGAACGACACGGACTTCATGCACGTGATCGACTGGCACAAGGCCGAGGCCGCTGTCGCCGCAGGCAAGACGCGCACGATCGCGAACATGCCCGTGATCCCGCTCGCGAGCGCGGTGTCCGAGGGAATCCTCCACCTGATTCCCGAGCCGAAGAGCCCGCACGGCGTCGACGTCTCGCCGGACGGCCAAGACATCGTCGTCGCGGGCAAGCTCGACACTCACGCCCCCGTCTACAGCATCGAGAAGATCAAGGCGCTGATCGGCGCAAAGAAGTACGCCGGCAACGACGACTACGGCGTGCCGATTCTGCCCTTCGAAGAGTCGATCCGCGGCCAGGTCGAGATCGGACTCGGGCCGCTCCACACGCAGTTCGGCCCCGACGGCTTCGCCTACACGTCCGTCTTTCTCGAGTCCGTCGTCGCGAAGTGGAACCTCAAAGACCTGAAGACCGTGAACAAGCTGCCAGTCCACTACAACATCGGGCACTTGACGGCTGCCGAGGGCGACACGGTGAGCCCCGACGGCGGCTACCTGATCGCGATGAACAAATGGGCGATCGATCGCTTCGGCAAAGTCGGCCCGCTGCTGCCGCAGAACTTCCAGCTCGTCGACATCAGCGGCGCGGAGATGAAGCTGCTCTACGACATGCCGCTGCCGATCGGCGAACCGCACTACGCGCAGACGATCAAGGCCGACAAGCTGAAGCCGATCGACGTGTACCCGGTCGGTACCGATCCGATCGCGAAGCGCATCGACCCGAACGCGGTCGAGGCCGGCAAGGAGCGCGTCGAGCGGCGGGACGACGGCGTTCACGTGTGGATGACCGCCGTGCGCAGCCACTTCACGCCGGATGTCGTGCGCGTGAAGGAAGGCGACACCGTGCACCTCCACCTCACGAACACGGAGCAAGCCTACGACGCGACGCACGGCTTCGCGCTCGGCTCGCACAACGTGAACGTGAGCATCGAGCCGGGCGAGCACGCCAACGTGACGTTCAAGGCGGACCGCGCAGGCGTGTTCCCGATGTACTGCACCGAGTTCTGCTCGGCGCTGCACTTGGAGATGGCGGGCTACTTGCTGGTGGAACCGAAGTAACCCGAGATGCTCGCGCGCGCCGTCGTGTTCACGTGCATGGCAGCGCTCGCGAGCGCGGAGACGGCGGCCGCGTCGGAGGCGACTCCGGCGCGGCCGCTCGCTTGCCTCGCGGTGGAGTCCGGCGCGCGGCTTCAGGCTGCACTCGACGCAGCGCAGCCCGGCGATGCGCTCTGTCTCGCGCCCGGCGAATACGCCGGTCCGCTCGTCGTCGCAAAGCGCATCACGCTCTGGGGTCCGCGATCCGCGAGCGTCGTCACGCGCGGGGTGGGCAGCACGATCCGCGTCACCGGCGCGGGCGCCTCATTGCTCGGCTTTCGCGTCGACGGCAGTGGCTCGCGCTTCGAGCGTGCGGACGCGGCGGTGCGAGTCGAGGCCGACGACGTTCGCGTCGAGCGCCTCGCGATCGAGAACGCGCTGTTCGGAATCCTCGCGGAGCGCGCGAATCGCCTGCGCATCGCGCACAACGATGTCGCCGGCATCGCGACGACCGCGCTGGGCCTACGCGGCGACGCGATCCGGCTTTGGGAGGTGCGGCACTCGCGCGTCGAAGGCAATCGCGTGCGCGACGCGCGCGACATCGTCGCCTGGTACGCGCCTGGCAACTCGTTCGTCGCGAACGAGATCGAGCGCGGCCGCTACGGCATGCACTTCATGTACAGCCACGATTGCCGGGTCGAGCGCAATCGCTTCGATCGCAACGTGGTGGGCGTGTTCGTGATGTACAGCCGCGGCGTCGAGATCGTCGGGAACGAGATGCTGCGCGCGGGGGGGCGCCGCGGGCATGGGAATCGGCGCGAAGGAGTCGGGCCTGCTCGTGATCGATGGCAACCGGCTCGTCGGAAACACCATCGGCGTCTACCTCGACCAGAGCCCGCTCGACCCGCGCGAAGAAAATCGCATCGAACGCAACGTCATCGCCGGCCACGACCGCGCGATCGTGATCCACGGCGGCTCTGCGCGGAACCACCTCGTTGCGAACGAGCTGCGCGCCAACGACGTGCAGGTGGCGCTCGAAGGCGGCGGCAACGCGCGCGCCGCAGAGTGGCGTGGGAATTACGACGACTATCGCGGCTACGACCTCGATCGCGACGGCATCGGCGACCTGCCGCACGAGCAGCGCAGCCTCGCGGCGGCGTGGACGCAGCGCGCGCCCGCGCTCGCGCTCTTCCGCGGCACGCCGGCGCTCGCACTTGCAGAGTGGCTCGGCGAGACCGTGCCGCTGTTCCGCCCCGAGACGCTCTTCGTCGACGAGACGCCCCGTGCGCATTGAGGCGCGCGACGTGCGCAAACGCTTCGGCGCCACTGCCGCGCTGCAGGGCGTGTCGTTCGCGGTCGAGCCCGGCGCGCGCGTGGCGCTGATCGGCCCCAACGGGTCGGGCAAGTCGACGCTGAACCGCGCGCTGCTCGGGCTGCTTCGCTGCGAAGGCGAGCTGCGCGTCGACTCGCGCGACCCCGCACGCGAGCGAGCGCACCTCGCACGCGAGATCGCCTACGTGCCGCAGGCCGCGCCGCAGCTCGCGGCGAGCGCGGGCGAGGTGGTCGCTGCGGTGTGCGGGGTGCGCGGCATCGCGGGCTCACGCGTGGATGCGCTTGCGCAGCGGCTTGGGCTCACGCTCGGCGAGATCGCCGCGCGCCCGTTCCGCGGACTCTCGGGCGGGATGAAGCAGAAGCTGCTCGTCGCGCTCGCGCTCGCAGCTTCGCCGCGCTTGCTGGTGCTCGACGAGCCGACCGGCAGCCTCGACGCCGAGAGCCGCGCGCGCGTGCTCGAGGCGATCGCCGAGCAGCCGCGCGAGACCACGCTCGTGCTGTGCTCGCATCGCCTCGAAGAAGTGCGCCAGCTCGCGAGCGAGGTGCTGGTGCTGGAAGAGGGCCGCGTCGCGCGGCGCGGCGCGCTGAGCGACTACCTCGACGACACGCTCGTGAGCGTCCTCGACGTGACCCTCGCCGCGCCGCCGAAGGGCGAGGCCGAGTTGATCGCGCGCGGCTTCAAGCCACTCGGCGAGGGGCGCTACTCGCGGCTCGCGTCGCGGCGCGAGAAGGCGCGCGTCGTGGCCGAGCTCGCACAGCTGTTAGGCGCGCAGCTCGGCGACCTCGAGGTGCGCGACGTCGAGCACGGCACGGCTGCGGAGCCGCGCGATGCGTGAGCGCGCGCTGCGACTGCTGGCGCTCGCGGGGGTGCTCGCCGTGCTCGGCGCCGCCGCGTGGTGGCTCGCGCGCCCGAGCGAGGGGCCGGCGCCCGTCGCCTACGACCGCGTCGCGTGCGCGCACTGCCGCATGCTCGTCTCGGAGCCGCGCTTCGCGGCGCAGCTGCGGCGCGGCACGGGCGAAGTGCTCTTCTACGACGACCCGGGCTGCTTGTTGTTGCACCGCCTGCAGCTTGCCGACCCCGAGTCGCACGCCTGGTTCCACGACTCGCGCAGCGATCGCTGGCTGGACGACGAGGCGGTCGCGTTCCTGCGCGTTGCCGAGTCGCCGATGGGCTACGGCTTCGCGGCAGTTCCGCGGGACACCGAGGGCGCCGAGGATGGCGGAGCAGCGCTCGCGCACATCGAGTCGGGCCGATGAGCGCGGCGCCCGCCGACTTCCTCGCGATGGCGCGGCTCGACGCCGCGGAGCTGCGGCGCTCGCGCTGGCCGCTCTTCAGCCTCGCGCTCTACGCCGCGCTCGCCGCGGGCTTCGTCTACTTCGGCATGCGCGAGTCGAGCGTGGTCGCGTTCACCGGCATGGGCCGCGTGCTGTTCTCGCTCAGCCACGCGCTCGTGTTCTTCCTGCCGCTGCTCGCGCTCGGCGTCACGGGGCAGGCGATCAATCGCGCGCGCGAGGACGGCTCGCTCGAGCTGTGGATGAGCCTGCCCGTGCGCCGCGGCAGCTACCTCGCCGCAGTCACCGGCGTGCGCGCGCTCGCGCTGATCGTGCCGGCGCTCGTCGCCTTCGCCGCGCTCGCCGCGATCGGACGCTTCGCCTTCGCGCAGCCGGTGCCGTGGCAGTTCCTCGCGCGCAGTGCCGCGATCAGCACGTGCTTGCTGCTCGCGTACGCGGCCCTCGGTGTCGCGATCTCCGCGGCGGCGCGCACGCAGGCGCGCGCGCTGGCGGGCTGGCTGCTCGCGTGGCTCGCCTCCGTCGCGCTGCTCGACTTCGGGTTGATCGCGGTGCTGCTCCACACCGCACTCCCGCCGCGCCTCGTGTTCTTCCTCGCCGCGCTGAACCCGGTCGAGTGCGCGCGCCTCGCGCTGCTCTCGGGCGCGCAGCCCGATCTCGCGACGCTCGGGCCCGTCGGCTTCTACCTCGCCTCGGAGCTCGGGCCGAGCTTGTTGTTCGCGCTCGGCCTCGCCTGGCCGCTCGCCTTCGGCGCGCTCGCCTTCGCGTATGCGTGGCGGGCGTTCGGCCGGGATGACTTGATCTAGGAGGTTCGCAATGGACCGCTGGCTGACTTCCTTGAATCGCGCGCTCGCGACGCCGCTCTCGCTGCGAACGCGCCTGCTCGCCCTCGCGCTGCTGGCGCCGCTCGCGCTCGCCGCGTTTGCGCCGCTCTGGACGCTCGAGATGGTGGCGCCGCAGTACCCGAAGGGCCTCACGCTCGACATCTATCCCTACACGGTCGAGGGCGACATCCAGGAAGTGAACACGCTGAACCACTACATCGGCATGGCGCGGATCGACCGCGCGGCGCTCTCCGACCTCGACTGGTTGCCGTTCGCGCTCGGCGTCGCGGCGCTGCTGTTGTTACGGGTCGCGGCGATCGGCGACCTGCGCGCCCTCGTCGATCTCGTCGCGCTCTACACCTACTTCGGCCTGTTCTCGTTCGCGCGCTTTGCCTACACGCTCTACGTGTTCGGCCACAACCTCGCGCCCGACGCGCCGTTCACGGTCGAGCCGTTCACCCCCGTGGTCTTCGGCACGGGCCAAGTGGCGAACTTCACGATCACGAGCTTGCCGTCGACCGGGGCACTCGCTCTGAGCGCGATCGGCATTGCGCTCGTCGGCATGCTGCTCGCCACCGCGGCGTCCGCACTGCGCGGGACGCGCTTGGCGCCCGCGGCGTAGAAGCGCGCGCCGCGCTGGCGCATGATCGCGCCTCTTGCGGGAGGAGCGCGCATGAATCCCTTCGATCTCACGGGCCGCGTCGCCGTCGTCACCGGCGCGGGCAAAGGCATCGGCCGCGGCATCGCGCTGGCGCTCGCGCGCGCGGGCGCCGACGTCGCGCTCGCGGCGCGCAGTGCGAGCGATCTCGAAGAGGTCGCGCGCGAAGCTCGCGCACTCGGCCGCCGCGCCATCGCGGTGCCGACCGACGTGACGGACGGCGACCAGCTCGAGCGGCTTGCAACACGCGCGGTCGCCGAGCTCGGCGGCCTCGACGTTTGGGTGAGCAACGCCGGCGGCCTGCCCGACGCGACGCCGCGCTACCTCACGCGCACGCCGGAAGATCGCTGGGACGCGCAGCTCGATCTCAACCTCAAGTCCGTGTGGGCGAGCGCCGTGATCGCAGCCAAGCACATGGGCGACAAGGGCGGGGCGATCGTGAACATCTCGTCTCGCGCTGCGCAGGGCGGGGCGCTCAAGAACGGCCCCTACGCCGCCTCGAAGGCTGCGGTGAACTCGCTCACCGCGACGCTCGCGCTCGAGCTCGCGCCGAAGATCCGCGTGAACGCCGTCGCGCCCGGCCCGATCCCGACCGAGAACTTCAACGCGTCGACGAAGTTCCCGGAAGGGAAGCCGCTCGAGAAGCTGTTAGGAGTTCCGCTCGCGCGCCTCGGCACGCCCGACGACATCGGCAACGCCGTCGTGTTCATGGCGAGCAGTGCTTCGAGCTGGGTGACGGGGCAGTGCCTTTATGTGACGGGCGGGCTGTAACGCGATCGCGTCGAGCGCGGCGACGAGCCTTCCTCGCGCGCAATCGCGGGCACCGTTTCGGCGACTCGCTCCGCAGAGAACGCGTCGGTGCGCGCACGGCAGCAGGGCCTGTCGGCGCCGGGGTGGGACCTGGTTCGCACGCACAAAGCAGTGCGAATGCGAGGGGGCTCACGAGTCGGGCGTTGCGGCCCCCCTCAATGCGATTTTCGCAGGGCATCGATGTGCGCGTAGCGCTTCGTGGCGGGAGTCACGAGTCGCTTCAGCAGGTGACGCTCGACCTTCGCGAACATTTTCAGCTTCGAGAGAAACGACACTCTCGCCGGCACGATCTCGGATTGATTCTGCGAGGGGTAGTAGACACTGACGTTGACTTGGCCCAGCTCACCGCAGCTCTCGGTGCGGAGCTCTGCGGGTTTCTCGTCGAGATCGCCGAGAAGAGCATGCATGCTCTCAGTCACGAGGACGTGTTCCCGCCGCTCGATCGGAACCTTCAGCAACATGTGAGCGAGAATCACGTCCTCGCCTGAGAGCTTGGTGAACTGCTGCACCTGCGTGAAGACGGCGTTCCCGTGGTGGACGACTGCCTTCATCGAGAGGCGCCCCACCGTCCGGCACGCGTCGCACGTGCAGATCCCGCACTCGCTGACGAGCACGGCCTCTCTTTCGCGAAAGGCCGCGAGACTGCGGTGCACCTGGGCGACGATCTCTTGCGCCATCTCTCGAGTGCTATCCGAGACCGCGTAGAAGAACACGGCGTCGCCTTCCAGCTCCTGCAACACGAGCGGTGGACGAGACTCAGCGATGACTCGCTCGAGCAGCTCGTCGATGATCCGCTCGGCGTGGATCAGGCTCACCTTGTGGAACTTGATGAAGCGCGTGTACCCGCTGATGTCGAGCAGCACCAGGAATACCTTCTGCAGCTGTGTCAACGGCGAGTCCTCGGCGATCGCGAGTGGATCGGCGCTCGGTGCCAGCAAGGTCCGGATGCGTCACGCACCTTATCGCGGTTGATCGGACCTGGGTGCTCGCAAGCAGACCCTCGTGCAAGCAGTCACCTCAGCACGACGCTACCGGCGGCGCGGTCCGCGTTCGGCTGACAGCTCGGTGCCACGTCGTGCTCGTGCACAAAAGGTCACTCGTGCGAGCGTGCGCACCGGACTGCGGGAGTCCCCCACTACGCGTGAGGCCGCGGTAGGCGCGACTTCCATCGCCACCAGAGATCACCGTGAACGAGCGCTATGCCCGCGAGCGGCCCCGCAGCAGCAAGATCCAGCACGCGACGTGACAGACCACGAGCGGCGCACCGGCGAAGACGGGCACGTACCACTGCGCGGCCATGTGCTCGATTGCGCCGATCGACGCCGCGTGCGGAAATGCGACGAGCAAGTCCGCCGTGCCGATGACCGTGCACGCCCACGCGAGCCCGCGCGCTCCGCGCCAGTCGCGCCGCAGCGCGACGAACGCGGCGGCTGCGAGCAGCGCGGTGAGGCTGTCCGCGAGCGCGGTCGGAACCGCGAACTCGAGGGGCATCCCCGGCGAGAGGTTCGGCACGAGCAGCCCGACGCCGAGCACGCGGAACATCTCCGGTGCGATGAAGAGGCTGAGGCGCGCGTTCGGCGAGAGCCCCGCGGAGAGCGGCCATAACAAGAAGTAGGTGAGGAGCGACCACGCGAACAGGAACCAGAGGAACTGGAGGACGAAGAACGCGATCGGGGGCATTGGTGCGGCCTCGTTGCGGTGCGCCGGCCGGGCGCTCGCGGAGTATGTCTACCGAGGTACGTCGGTCCGGCCCTCGACTGTCAGCTGAAGCGCCTGGTTAGGCCACACCCTCGTTCGAGGACCAATGCCGAGAGATCGGCTTCGTGTCAGGCTGCCAGAAGCGTTCCCAGGACACCCAGAGCGCGCGCTCGACGGAGAGCCGAAAGACCGGATCGGTCGTCTTGAAGGCGGGGAAGGGAATCGCTGAATGGACTGCGGCACGCTCGGCCGCGTCGGAGACTTCGAGGGCGCGCCCAGCGACCTGGAACTCCTCGTCCTTCGCTCCGAGGAACGCATGAAGGACGTATCGGCCCGAGGCGCGGAGGTCGGCCGCCTTGGGCGTGTGCGCTCCCGCGCTGATGTAGAGATGGGCATCGCAGAAGATGGGGCAGACAGGTGAGAGGTGAGGCACGCCATGGGCACCGACGGTGGCGACGAAGCCGATGGCAACTCCGTCTGGCCCGACGAGGAGCCTGCGCCCCGCCGCACCGAAGTCGGGAGCGGCCTTGTTGAATTGGGACCAACTCGCCATGCGACCCTCTTGGCGCGGCCTGACGTCGAGGCAACAAGCACGCGGGAGCAAGCGGCGTAGGGCCGCGCTGCGAGGAGAGTACGAAGTGCCACAGTGCGGCCCTAGGCTGCTTGCCGTATCGGGTCCGCTTGACCAAATGGGTAGACCGGTAGGCTCCTCCTCGATTCGCTCGATGATCTCGTGCTCGATGATCACGGCTGTCCAACGGCTCGGCAATAAGCTGCCGGCCGCCGCGAACCTACCACGCGTGCTCCGGAGACCGGCCGCGTGACGACCCCGAACCGGCCGGCCGACGGCCCCGCTCGTTGCACGCCTGACCGACCAGCCTCCGCCGCGTCGGTCCTCGTTCCGGCCGATTCTCTCCCCACAAACACTGCGGCGCAATGACGTTCTCCTGCGTCGCGGCGTCGTCCGCTGGCGTCTCGCACTCGCTCTGCAGCCTTTCCTCGCAGCGTTTGTTCTCGCAGCGTTTCAGACGAAAGGCTGCGAGGGCGCGCGTCGGTGATTAGCTTCGCGGATCGCCCCAAAGCGCCGCGTCGTCCCGCGCGGCGAGGTCGTTGCGATGACCACGAAGCCTGCGGCCGCGGGGCCGCGCTTGCTCGATCGGGTGCGCGAGCGGCTGCGCGTGTTGCAACGGAGTCCGCGCACGGAGCGGAGCTACGTCGATTGGATTCGGCGCTTCATCTTGTTCCACGGCAAGCGGCATCCCGCAGAGCTCGGCGCCGAAGAGATCGCCGCGTTCCTCACTCACCTCGCGGTCGACGCGAAGGTGTCGGCGTCGACCCAGAACCAGGCTCTGAACGCGCTGGTGTTCCTCTATCGCGAGGTGCTTGCTCGAGAGCTGGGTGAGATCCCCGGGGTCGTGCGCGCGCGTACCTCGCAGCACTTGCCGGTCGTGCTCACGCGCGGCGAGGTGCACGCGCTGCTCGCTGGGCTACGTGGCGTCGAGTGGCTGGTCGCTGCGCTTCTCTACGGCGCAGGTTTGCGCCTCCTCGAGGCGCTCACGCTTCGCGCGAAGGACCTGGACTTCGAGCGGCGCGAGCTGCGGTTGCGGCAGACCAAGGGCGGCAAGGAGCGCGTCGCGCCACTACCCCAAACGGTCATCGAACCGCTTCGCGAGCACTTGCGCGCCGTGCGCGCGCTCCATGCGCGCGACCTCGCCGCGGGTTTCGGCGCGGCCGCGTTGCCGAGCGCGCTCGCATCCAAGTACCCGAACGCGGCTCGCGAATGGGTGTGGCAATGGGTGTTCCCCGCGACGCGCCGCTACTTCGACGCCAGCGCGGGCACGGAGCGCCGCCATCACCTCCACGAGACGGTGATTCAGCGCGCGGTGAAGCAGGCCGTCGCGCGCGCTGGCATCGCGAAGCGTGCGAGCTGTCACACGCTGCGCCACAGCTTCGCAACGCACTTGCTCGAATCGGGCACCGACATCCGCACGCTGCAGGAGCTACTCGGCCATACGAGTGTGTCGACCACGATGATCTACACGCACGTGCTGAACCGCGGCGCCGCGGGTGTGAGAAGCCCGCTCGACTTCACTTCGTGAGCGCGAGCTTCGAGTACGCCTCGTGCGTCGCCAGAATCACGTGCTTCTCGCACCCGTTCTCACGGTGCAGGTTGCCGCGCGCGTAGTCAGCTGACTTCATCATGTCGAGAAACGCGTCGGGTCGCGGGTAGTACACGAGCGCGGCGTAGTCCCACTCACCGGCACCGAGCGGGCCGAGTGCGAGCGTCCTCACGTCTCCGGTCCACAGGATCGTGGCGCCCCGCGCCTTGAGCAGCGGCGAGGTGTTCTTGCTGTATCGCAGGTACGCGTCCCAGCCGGTGCCGTCGCCGTCGAGCGAGCGCGCGCGGAACTTCATCAGGTTGAGCATCACCACGGGCTTCGCGGGGTCGAGCCCCGCGACCGCCGCTTCGTGCAGCTCCTCGCGCAGCGCGCTCACTGAATCGCCCCGCTGCCCATCACGCGCGCCACGTCGTCGTCGCTCAGTCCCAGCACCTCGGTCAACACCTGATAACTGTGCTCGCCGATGCACGGTGCGGGGAAGCGCGGGCCGTTGTCGTAGTGGGAGATCTTGTACGAGTGGCCCTCGTACGGGACGAGGCCCATCTCGGGGTGTTCGAGGGGGCGGAAGAACTTGCGGTGCGCGAGCTGCGGGTCGCGCTGGTGGTCGCTCGAGCGCTGCGCCATGCCGGCCGGTACGCCCGCGGCTTGTAACAACTCCATCAGCGCGCGCGGCTCGTGCTGCGCGGTGAACTCGGCGAGGTGCTTGTCGACGAGCTGCGCGTTCGCCTGCCGACCCGCGAGCGTGGCGAGCTCGCCGCGCATCGCCCACGCGGGCTCGCCGAGCGCGCGGCGCAGTGCGCGCCAGTGCGCGTCGGTCTCCACCGCGATCGCGCACCACTCGTCGCGGCCCTTGCACGGGTACGCGTCGTGCGGCGCAGCCGTCGGCGAGTGGTTGCCTGCGCGCCTCGGGCTCTTCCCGGTGAGCTGCACGTTCAGCAGCTCGGGCGCGAGGAAGTGGAGGGCGCTCTCCATCTGCGCCTGATCGATGTACTGCCCCTCGCCCGTGCGGCGGCGGTGGTCGAGCGCGGCCATCAGGATCGTGGCGAGGAAGCGCGGCGCGATCGTGTCGGTGTAGGCGTTGAAGGGGCCGCCCGGCGCGCGGTCGTTCCAGCCCGTCACTTCGAAGAAGCCGCTCACCGCGGCGGCGTGGTAGCCGTAGCCGCCGAGGCGCGCAGCGGGCCCCGTCTGCCCTAACAAGCAGGTCGTCGCCATGATGAGGTTCGGGTTGAGCTTCTTCGCCACGTCGTAGCCGATGCCGAGCTCGTTCATCGTGCCGGCGGTGAACGAGTCGAGCGCGACGTCGCACCAGGCGAGCAGCTTCTTCGCGATCTCGATGCCCTCGGGCGTCTTCAGGTTGAGCGCGAGCGAGAGCTTCGAGGTGTTGAACGAGCCGAAGAACTGGCAGCGGTTGATCCCCGCGATGCCGTCCTTGAACGGGCCGACGAGGCGCAGGCGATCGGCGGGGTTCTCGGTCTCGATGTGCACGACCTGCGCGCCGTGGTCGGCGAGCGCCTTGGCGGTGATCGGGCCGACGCCGATCCACGAGAAGTCGGCGATCTTCACGCCGGCGAGCGGCAGCTTCGGATCCTCCGCGGCGCCGGGGCCGCTCACGGGCACGGCGCGCGCGGCGCTGAGCGCCGGCTTCGGCGCGAGATTCCCGAGCACCTCGGCCGTGTGCTCGCCCGCGCGCGGCGCGGGGCGCGTGAACGCGATCGGCGTGCGCGAGAGCTTCGCGAACGGGCCGGGCGCCTTCAGCTCGCGCGCGCTTGTTAGGGCGAGGGGCCGCCAGTAGTCGCGCGCTGCGAGCTGCTGCATCGCCACCACATCCGCGGCGGTGTTCACCGGCGCGAGGGTGATTTCGCGCGCGACGCCGCCCTCGAACAGCGCCTGCTTCGTCTGAGACAGGGTGAACGCGGTGATCCTTTCGCGCACGTGCGCGACCGAGTGCGCGAGGGCCTGCCCCGTGAGCATGCGCACTTCGTACGAGCTCCAGTCCTCGGCGGCGGCCCATTCCTCGGTGATCGCGCCAGCGCTCAGCATCCACGGAATCAGCTGCTGCAGCGTCGCCTTGGTCGCGATCAGCACGACTTCGCCGTCTGCGCACGGGTAGACGAGCGGCGACGTCATCGTCGCGAGCTGGAGAACCGTTCCGTCGCGCTCGATGTTCTTGCCCTGGATCGGGTGCGCGAGCATCGCGTTGAGCCCGGTCCAGAACACCGAGGCCTGCACGCTCACGTCGACGAACTGCGCCTCGCCCGTCTTGAGCCGCCGGTGATGTGCCGCCATCGCCGCGAGCGCGCCGTCGACCGCGGCGTGGTACCAGGTCTGCGGCACCGTGATGCGCACGGGCCGCCGGTCGGGCTCGCCGTTCAGGATCATCGCGCCGCCCATTGCGGAAAGTGTTAGGTCCGTGGCGAGATGCTTCGCGTACGGGCCGTCCTGCCCGAACGGCGTGATCGCCACGTAGACGAGATCGGGCCGCACGGCGCGCAGCGCGGCGAAGCCGAAGCCGCGCGCGTCCATCTCGCCGGGCGCGGCGTTCTCGAACACGAAATCCGCAGTTGCCGCGAGCCGCAAGAAGTCGGCGCGGCCCTGAGAAGTCTCGAGGTCGAGCGCCACGCTGCGCTTGCCGCGGTTGAACGCGAGGAAGCGCAGGCTCGCGAGCTCCGCGGGCTCGCCGGCCGCGAGCGGCTCCGCGCGCCGCGATTCGGAGCCGCCGGGCGGCTCCACCTTGATGACGTCGGCGCCGAGACCCACGAGCACCTGCGGGCCGAGCTCGGCGCGCGTGTCGGTGAGGTCGAGGACGCGGTACGGAGAGAGGGCTGCGGGTGCGCTCATGCGCGCATCTTCTCATCGCCCCGCGCGCTCGGGCAACTCGCCCCGCGGCTGCGGCGCATTGCTGCGACGCCGCGGTCGAGATCGCTGACGCGCACTCGCGGGAGGCACGCGGCTTGCGATGCCTTCGCTGGGGGATCTCCGATGCGATGGACGAAGGCCGTCTCGTTGATCGTGCTGATCGCCTGTGGGCGCGCACTCGCGCAGTCGGTGCCGTTTCCCACGCCCGCCGGCGACGGCTCGCTCTCGGGGAGCGCCGTCGTGCGCGTGAAGGGCTGCGGGCGCGCCACGATTCCATTCGGCGCGAGCTTCGCTCTGGAGAGCGACGGCACCTGGAGCCTCGACGCTCCCGTCGCCATCGGCGGCGCGTCGCGCAGCCGCCTCACCTGGGGAGCGTTCTACACGCGCCTCCGCGTGAAGACGCTGCTCGCGCCGTCGTCGGCGAGTCTCGCGGCGCTCGGCCTCGACGCGGAGGCGCGCGCCTCGGCGCTGTGCAGAGAGCCGGTAGTGCTCGCGCCCCTCGCGCTGCGCAAGGGCACGCTCAAGCTGAACAAGCGCTGGACGCTCGCGCGGCTGCGTCTCTCGTTGCGCGCCTCCGCCAGCGCTGCGTCCGCAACGCGCGGCGTGCGCGTTCGCTGGGACGCCACGGGTCCTTGGATCCCGGAAGAGGACTGAGCTGCGCGCGCTACGCGGCCTTGCGTCGCCACCACAGCACGCCACCCACTGCCAACGCGAGCGCACCGGCGACGAGATTCGCGCGCGTGGCGGCGCTCGCGAGCACGAGGCACACCGCGACCGCGGCGAGCGGGATCGCGGGGCCGAACGGGAGCCGCAGCGTGCGCGGAGTCGACGGCATGCGGCGTCGCAACACGATCACGGCCGCGGCGGTGCTCACGTAAGTGACGAGCCGCGCGATCACCGAGAGCGCGGCGAGCTCCGCGAACGAGCCCGTGAGCGCGAGCGGCAGCGAAACGACGCACTGCACCACGATCGCGAGATGCGGCGTGCGGAAGCGCGGGTGGATGCGCGCGAGCCAGCTCGGGAGCGCGCCGCTGTGCGCGATCGCGTAGAGGTACCGCGGGCCCGCGAGGATCGTGCCGGCGTTCGTACCCGCGATCGAGACGAGCGCGCCGAGCCCGAGCAGCGCGGCGCCCGCGGGCCCGACCAGCGCGCCCATCGCGTCCGCGAGCGGGCTCGCGGACTTCTCAGGCTCCGCGAGCACGCCCACCACGACGAGTTGCACGAGCGCGTAGAGCGCGGTCACGACACCGATCTGCACGAGCAGCGCGAACGGCACGTCGCGGCGCGGGTCTCGGTGTTCCCCGGCGGCGGCCGCGGTGTTTTCGAAGCCGGCGTACGCGAATAACAACAGCAGCGCTGCCTCGCGCAGGCCCGCGAGCGAAGGCGCGCTCGCCTCTTCGAAGCGCGACCACTCGATCGCGAACACGCCGCACGCGATCAGCGCCACGAGGGGCAGCAGCTTCGCGAGCGCGAGCACCCACGCAGCGCGCGCCCCGGCCTTCACGCCAATCACGTTGAGCGCACCGAGCCCCGCGATGAGCACGACGATCACCGCGCTGCGCAGCGGCTCGCTCTGCGCCGCGGGCCAGAGCGCGCCCAGCGCCTGCGCGAAGCCGGCGCTCAGCGAGCCCACCGAGGCGACGCGCGCGAGCCACGTCATCCACCCCACCTGCCAGCCCGCGAGCTCCCCGAACGCTTCGCGGGCGTAGACCGCGCCCGAGCCGGGCGCGTCGAACAAGCTCGCGGCCTCGGCGAAGCACAGCACGATCAGCAGCACCGCGAAGCCCGCGAGCAGCACCGCGAGCGGGCTCGCGCCGCCTAACAATGCGGCGGCGGTTGCGGGCAAGAGGTACACGCCGCTGCCGATCACGTCGTTGATCGCGAGCGCGACCACCTCCCAGCGCGAGACGACGCGGCGGAGCTGGGGCGGTGCGCTCACCCGCGGGCGCCGTCCACGAGCACGAACCAAGCGAGCGCATACCCCGAGTAGCGACTCCCGAGCTCGGGGGCGCGATCCACGGCGGTGGGGGCGGACGCTGACATCTGTTAGGGAGCTTCCGCTGGCGCGCCGCGCGCCGTCAAGCTCCGAATGCGACGACGGGATCCTGGCGCGGACCTTGCGAGTGCGCGGCGTGGAAACGCGGCCGCGAACCGGCGAGGCGTTACGGAGCACGGGAGGGGCGAGGCAGTGGCGCGTTTGGACATCACGATGCTGCTCGCTGCCGCAGCGATGCTGGTGAGCGCGTGTGGCGTGAGCCTGCGGGTCACGCGGCCGAAGGCGGTGGAGGAGCAGGCGCGACGCAGCGCGGCAATCGTGGCTCGCGAGACCACACGCAGCGCGGTCCACGCGGCGCTCGGTGCACCTTGGCTCGCGAGCCGGGAGTGGAACATCGAGGCGTTTCGTGCGGACGCCGAGCAGCGCGAGATCGGCTTCATCGTGCTCTTCACGCCACCGATTCCGATCGCTGCGCCGCGCGAGCACGTGACCGGCTTCGTGCTCGTGTCGTACGCACCCGACGATGTCGTCGCGGAAGTTCGCGCTGGCAGCGCACCGTCGGGCGACCCGCGCGGAGTGCTGCTGCGCGTGGGAGCGGTGTCACTCGGCATCGAGGGCGTGGAGCCACGTGGTGCTCAGCTGTTCGCGGAGGCATCCGCGTGGCCGCAGTGGCTCGCGGCGAGGCGCGCCTCGCATGCGTGCACGCTGTTGCTCGCGTGTGAGCCGAGCGCGCGCGATCGTTGGCTCGACGAGAGCTGCCCGGATCGCGCGAGTGTCGACGGCGCCGAAGCGCTCGACTTGCGCGGCTATCTCGTCGCGTGCGACGGCGGCAACTGTCCCGAGGGCGCGCGCGAAGGCGGCAGCTTCGCGCGCATCCCGCTCGCGGTGCCGGTCTCTCTCGCGCCCGGCAGCCACGTGCTCGCGCTCGCGAGCTCGACCTATCTGGGCCGCAGCGAGCAGGCGTTCAGCTGCGCCGCGGGCAACGTGCGCTTCGCGCTCGTGCGCGGCGACGTGAAGCGCCATTGGTGGGGGCCGAGCAAGAGCACGCTCGAGGCGCGCGCGGAGATCAGCGACGCGCCCGACTCGCTCGGAGCGCGCCGCATCTTGCTCTACCGCGGCGCGCGCTGGCTCATGGAGCCCGAGCCGGCGCCGTAATCACTCACGGCTTCAGCACGACCTTCAGCACGTCCTCCGCGTGCGCGTCGAACACCTGATAACCGCGCACGCCGTCCGCAAGCGGCAGCCGATGCGTGATGATCTCGGTGGGATCGAGGCGACCCTGCTCGATCAACGGCAGCAGCTTCGTGATCTGGTTCTGCGGATTCACGAGGCCGGAGCGCAGCGTCAGGTTCTTGCCCATCAGGCCGCGCAGGAATGGAACCGGCACGGCCTCCGCGTCCGCGACGACGCCGATCACCGCGACGCGTCCGCCCGCGCGCACGATCTCGATCGCGCTCAGCACGAGCTCGCTGCGGCCCACGGCTTCGATCGCGGCGTCGGCGCCGCGCCCGCTCGTGAGCGCGTTCACCACTTCGCGCAGGTCCTGGCGCTTCGGATTCAGCGGGATGCAGCCGCGCGCCTTCGCCTTCGCGAGGCGGCCCTCGTCGAGGTCGACCGCGACCACCGCAGCGGCGCCACGGATCAGGGCGGAACGCTGGGCGAAGGTTCCGACGGGACCGCAGCCGAACACGACGACCACTTCGCCCGGCCCGACTTCCGCGAGCTCCGCGCCCATGTAGCCCGTGGGCAGGATGTCGGTGAGGAAGAGGGCGTGCTCGTCGTCGACGGCGTCGGGCAGCTTGAAGAGGTTGGTGTTCACGAACGGCACGCGCGCCGCTTCAGCTTGGCCGCCGTTCAGCGAGGGGTGCCCGAAGCCGAACACGTTCGAGGCGGGCGCGCCGGCCGCGAGCGTCTGGCAGCCCGAGTACTCGCGGCGGCGGCAGAGCGCGCACTCGCCGCAGCCCGCGGTGCACGAGACCGCGACGCGATCGCCGCGCTTCACGCGCGTCACGCCCGAGCCCACGTCTTCCACCACGCCCACGAACTCGTGCCCCACCGCGAAGCCCGTCAGCGCGGACGGCATGCCGTGCCAGAGGTGCAGGTCCGAGCCGCAGATCGCGGTGCGCGTGATGCGCACGAGCGCGTCCTGCTCGTGCACGAGCTTCGGGTCCGCGACCTGTTCGACGCGGAAGTCCTTGGGGCCGTGGTAGACGATGGCGCGCATGGGGTCTCCTTCAGGAGTCACGATAGACCGGCCGAAATGCTCCGGATAATCCAATTCGCCACATTCGATTATCTGGATAATCTCAATCAGATGTTCAAGCGATCCTTGCCACTCCCAGCCCCAGGAACGGAGACGTTCTTTCTGTGGGGCCCCCGCCAAACAGGAAAATCAACGCTGCTCGCGGAGGCATACCCCGACGCGATTCGAGTCGACTTGCTGCGGGCAGACGACTTTCGCCGCTACCTCGAGCGGCCCGAGTTGCTTCGCGCGGAGCTCGCGGCGCTCGCGGGCACGAAGAGGCCGCAGGTCGTCATCGACGAAGTGCAGAAGGTGCCCGCTCTACTCGACGAAGCGCATTGGCTGCACGAGAACGCGGGAGTGCGATTCGCGCTGTGCGGATCGAGTGCGCGCCGCGTGAAGCGCGGCCAGGCCAATCTGCTCGGCGGGCGCGCCGTGCGCTACGAGCTGCACGGCCTCACCGCGGGTGAAATCGGGCGGGAGTTCGACCTCACGCGCGCGCTCAACCACGGCTACTTGCCGCGGATCTATCTCGCCGAACGTCCCCAGCGCCTGCTCGCGGCCTACGTCGGCGACTACCTGAAGGAGGAGATCGCGGGCGAAGGTCTCGTGCGCAATCTGCCTGTCTTCTCGGAGTTCCTCTCGATCGCGGCGCTGTCGGACACCGAGCTGGTGAACTTCACCAACATCGCACGAGAGTGCGGAGTCTCGAGCACGGCGGTGAAGGGGTACTTCAGCATCCTCGAGGACACGTTGTTATGGCGCTGGCTGCCGGCGTACCGAAAGCGCCCGAAGCGTCGGGTGATCGGCGCGCCGAAGTTGTACTTCGCGGACGTGGGCGTGGTGAACCAACTTGCGCGACGTGGGCGGCTCGAGCCCGGCGCGCAGCTCTACGGCAAGGCCTTCGAGAACTGGGTCTTTCACGAGCTGTGCGCGCACAACGCATACAGCGAGGCCTTCGCGCAGCTCTCTTACTGGCGCCTCGCGAGCGGCATCGAGGTCGATTTCATCGTGAACGACATGGCGCTCGCGATCGAAGCGAAGGCCACGCGCAAGGCCACGAGCGACCACCTGCGTGGCCTGCGCGAGCTCGCGAAGGATCAGCCGCGGGTCAAGCAGCGCGCGCTCGTCTGCCTCGAAGCGAAGGCGTACGAGACCGATGACGGGATCTGGGTTCTTCCGGCGAAAGAGTTCGTCGCGCGGCTCGCTGCGGGGGATCTGTTCTAGCCGCGCCCCGCTGGCGTCCTCCCCGCTCAGAGTGCCACGATGCGCGCTTCCGCAAATCCAACACTCGAAGGAACTCCCATGACACGCGAAGCCTGGATCATCGACGCGGTTCGCTCACCGCGCGGCGCTGGTAAGCCCGGCAAGGGCGCACTCTCGCACCTCCATCCGCAGCTCGTGCTCGCGCAGGTGCTGGAGGGGCTGCAGAAGAAGGCGGGCTTCGATCCGCGCGATCTCGACGACGTGGTTTGCGGCAACGGCTCGCACGCGGGCGATCACGCCCACGACATCGGGCGCATGGCGGTGCTCGATGCGGGTTGGCCGATCTCGGTGCCCGGCGTGACGCTGAACCGCTTCTGCGGCTCGGGTCAGCAGGCGGTGACGTTCGCGGCGATGGGCATCGCGGCGTGCCATCAGGACCTCGTGATCGGCTGCGGCGTCGAGCACATGAGCCGCGGCGCGCGCAACGGCACCGACGGCTTCCACGCCAATAACAAGCACCTACTCGAACGGCACCCGCAGGTGCCCCAGGGCCTCAGCGCGGACCTGATCGCGACGGTCGACGGCTGGACGCGCGAGCAGTGCGACGCGCTCGGCCTCGAGAGCCAGAAGCGCGCCGCGGCGGCGCTCGCGGCGAAGCGCTTCGATCAGAGCCTCGTCACGATCAAGAACGAGGACGGCTCGGTCGCGCTCGATCACGAGGAGTACCCGCGGCCGAGCACGACGATGGAAGGGCTCGCTAAGCTCGAGCCGAGCTTCCCGAAGATGACCGGCTTCAAGTTCGAGCAGTCCGAGAAAGACATGCTCGCGCTGATCAAGCAGGTGTATCCGCAGGTCGCGCAGCTGAACCACGTGCACCACGCGGGCAACAGCTCCGGCGTCGTCGACGGCGCGGGCGCGGTGGTGCTCGCTTCGCCCGACTACGCGAAGGCGCACGGCCTGAAGCCGCGCGCGCGCATCAAGATGACGGCTGTCGCCGCGGACGAGCCGCTGATCATGCTGACCGCGCCGGGCCCGGCGGCGAACAAGTGCCTCAAGCGCGCGGGCATGACGATGAAGGACATCGACCTGCTCGAGGTGAACGAGGCATTCGCGTCGGTGGTGCTGCGCTTCTTCCGCGACACCGGCGCCGATCCGGCCAAGGTGAACGTGAACGGCGGCGCGATCGCGCTCGGTCACCCGATCGGCGCGACCGGCGCGATGCTGATCGGCACGCTCGTGGACGAGCTCGAGCGCCAGAACAAGACGACCGGCCTCGTGGCGATGTGCACGGGCGGCGGAATGGGCACGGCGACGATCGTCGAGCGCGTCTGACGACCGCTCTTGTTAGGGGCGGGCGAGCGGCGCGAGCCGCTCGCCCGCTTCGCGTTTCAGCGCACCGCGCCGAGGTAATCCATCTTGCCCACGTCGACGCCGCCCTGGCGCAGCAGCGCGTAGGCCATCGTCACGTGGAAGTAGAAGTTCGGCAGCGAGAAGCCCGTGAGGAAGCGCTCGCCGCTCATCTTCAGCGGCCCGCGCGGCGTCGGCAGCACGATCTCGCGCGACTCGGCGCCCTCGAGCTGGGCGGGGGTGATCGTCGCAGCGAACTCGAGCGCCTTGCGGATGCGCGCGCGCAGCTCTTCGATCGTCTTCTCGTCGTCCGACCACTTCGGCGGCTCCTGGCCGGCGAGCCGCGCGAGGCAGCCCTTCACGTGGTCGGTCGCGATCTGGATTTGGCGCTCGAACGGCAGCATGTCGGGCGAGAGCCGCATGCCGACGAACTTGTTCGCGTCGAACTTCTTGGCGGCGGCGTGCGCCTCGGCCTTGTCGAGCCAGCCCACTAGGTTTGTCAGCATCTGCGTGAAGACGGGCGCGCTGGCGGCGTGCATCGAGAACGGCATCGGGGCCTCCTGTGGTGGAAGAGCACGGTAACGCGGGCTCACACGCAGTCGCGCGCAAGCGCCTCGCCAGCTTTCGCGCGCCGCCACGGGTAGGCGAGCTGGCGCCAGATGCCTGCGGGCACCGGCTCGTCGCCTGCGCCGAACTCGGTGGGCACGCGCCCAGCCGGCATGTGGAGCGTGCCGAATAACAAGTCCCACACCGGCAACAGGCCCGCGAAGTTCTTGTCGCGGCCCTCGCTCTCGCTCGTGTGGTGCCAGCGATGGAAGCGCGGCGTCGCGATCAGCCAGCGCAGTGGCCCGAAGTCGAAGCGCACGTTGGCGTGCACGAAGATCGCGTAGAAGGTGAGCAGGGGCGCGACCGCCGCGAACACGCGCGGGTCGAAGCCGAGCCATAGGAGCGGCAGCGCCTGGGCCACGTTCATCGCGGCTTGATTCAGCGGATGAAGGCGGACGGAGGAGAGCCAGTCGAGCCGCGGTGGTGAGTGGTGGATCGCGTGGAGGCCCCACAGCGGACCTGCGTGGAAGGCGCGGTGCATCCAGTACGAGATGAAGTCCGCGACGGCGAGGCCGAGCGCGAGCTGCAGCGCGAACGGCAGCGCGCGCAGCGCGTCGCGGCCGATCGTCCAGCCGAGCTCCGGCGCGCGGCCCGCGGCGAGGTCGGCGCGCAGCGCGGCGATGGAGCCGCCGCTCGCGAGCACGGCCGCGACGACCGCGAGGCCGACCACGATGCGCGTGAAGCTGCGCGACACGAGCGGCGTGAAGAGCCAGTACGCGAGATCGGTGCGGAAGTCGCGGCGGCGAAAGAAGAGCGGCGCCGGAGCACTCGCGAAGCGCGATTCGAGCAGCGCGAACAGTGCGCCGAGCAGCACGAACGCGATCGCGAGGCCGATCAGCGTGGGTCCTTCTCGCACGCGGCTCTCCTCCGTTACTTCACGATCGGCTGCACGTACAGAATCGTGTCTCCGAGGTTCAACGTGTAGGACGCGGCGTCCTGATAACCGTGCGCTTCGCGGTGCAGCTCGAGCGCAGGCACGACCTTGAAGTAGCCGACTACGAACGACGCCGGGTGCTTCCACGGAAACTCGACGACGAGGCTCGGCGCGGCGGGAATCGTCCGCTGCCGCAGCGAGGAGTCGAGCGCCGCGAGCTTCGCGGCGTCTCCGTCTCCGATCGCCCAGCCGATCTCGTTCGGCTCGCGCGCGCCAGCGGGGTAGAAGAGATCGAGCGGCTGGCGCTGCGTGATGCCCGCCGCATCGAGTGCGCGCGCGATCTCGTCCGTGATCGCGCCGACTTGTTGGGGATCGGCGCCGATCATCGTGCGATAGACGAAGCGATGGGGGCCGACTTCGCGTTCCTCGACCGCGATGCGCGCGAACGCGCCCAGCCATGCCGCCGCGCCGAGCACGGCCGCGAGCACGAGCAGGAACACGATGACCAGGATGCGAAGCATGCGCCGGGCCTCCACGCTGGCATCCTCTCACGCTCGCGGCGCGAAATCGCGCGGGCATAATCGCGCGATGCGTCTCTCCCTTCGCCGTCTCGCGCGCACATTCGTCACGGGCTCGGTCGCCGCGCTGCCGCTGGTCGCGACCGTCTCGATCCTCACGTGGACCATCGGCTTCGTGTTCGCGTGGCTCGGGCCCGACAGCTTGGTCGGCGGTGCGCTCGGCCAACTCGGCATCGCGATCGGCGGCTCGCGGCTCGCGGGCTACGCGCTCGGCATCGCGCTGATGCTGCTCGCGATCCTCGCGCTCGGCCTCGTGGTCGAGCGCGGCGCGCAGGCGGGCCTCGAAGCCGCGGTCGAGAGCGTGGTGCAGCGCATTCCGATCGTGCGCAACGTCTACGACACGATCGAGCGCTTCGTGGAGATGCTCTCGCGGCGCGATCAAGAGGGCCTGCTCTCGATGAGCCCCGTGTGGTGCCACTTCGGCGGCCCCGGCGGCGCGACGGTGTTGGGGCTGCTCTCGACCCCGGAGCCGGTGCCGATCGGCGGCAAACTGTTTCGCGCCGTGCTGATCCCGACCGCCCCCGTGCCGATAGGCGGCGCGCTGATCTACGTGCCCGACGAGTGGGTCACGCCCGCGAACGTCGGCATGGAGGCGCTCACGAGCGTGTACGTCTCGATGGGTGTCACCTCGGCGCAGTACCTCGGCGGCGGCCAGAAGAAGTGAACGGCGACGACGCAAGCGGAGCGCGCAGCGAGCCGCAGGCGAGTGAAGCAGCACGCAGCGACCGCCGGATCGCACTGCGGCTCGGCGTGCTCGTAGCCGTGGTGCTGGCGCTCTTCCATCGCGGGCACTTCATGTCGACCGACGAGCTCGGGGTGTTCTTTCAGGCGAAGTCGATCTCCGAGGATTTCTCGCTGGCCGTTCCGCCGCGCGTTCACATGGCGTTCCGCGGCCGCGACGTGCGCAGCTACAGCCAGTACGTCGTCGGGCAGTCGCTGCTCGCCGCGCCGTTCTACGCCGCGGGTGATCTCGTCGATCCGCTCCTCACGCCCCGGATGCGCGCGACCCTGGCGGGGCCGATCGGGCGGCAGAGCTGGCTCGGGGAGCCGCCCGTCGGATCGAGCGCGTTCAGCGTGCTGTTCTATCCGCCGATCGTCGCCGGCGCGCTCGCGGGACTCTTCTTCCTGTTCGAGCGCCGACTCGGCGCGTCGCAGGGGAGCGCGCTCGCTGCCGCGCTCGCGCTCGCGCTGTGTACGCACATGGCGCTGATGGGCACGTTGTTCCTGCAGCACGGCACCGAGACGCTGCTCGCGCTCGCTGCGTTCTATTTCTGGCATCGCTTCCGCGCGTCCGGCTCTCCGCGCGACTTGTTATGGGGCGCAGCCTGCGCGGCGTTCATCTTCAACGTGCGGGCGGCGGGCGCGCTGAACGGGCTCGCGCTCGGCGGCTATCTCGCGTTCGTGCTCGCGGAGCGCTTCCGCCGCGAGCGCGACGTCGCGCGCCTCGTGCGCAGCCTTGCGCTCGCGGCGGCCCCGCTCGCGGCGTCCGCGGCGTTCTATGTCGCGATGAACTGGCTCAAGTGGGGCTCGCTGCTCGAGTCGCCGCAGATGCTGGAACGCAGCACGCTCGGCAGCGACCCCCGGCGCGCGCTGCTCGGCTTTCTCGCGAGCCCTGGCATGAGCGTGTTCCTCTACACGCCGCTGCTCGCGCTCGCGCCGCTCGGCCTCGCGCGCCTCTGGCGCACACAGCGCGTCGAAGTGGTCACGGTGATCGCGCTGTTCGCGACGACGCTCGGGCTCTACTCCACGTACGAGCTCTGGACGGGGCTCTTCTCGTGTCCCGGGCCGCGGTACCTCGTCACGCCGATGGTGTTCGCGCTGCTCGGCCTCGGGCCCTGGCTCGACCACGCGCGGAGCTTGGCAGCACACGCGACTTTCGCTGGGCTCGCGGCTGCGGGCGCCGTCGCGCAGCTCGCGTCGATCTGTGTTTCGTGGGCGCGCCTGACGACCGGCGGCGCGTGGGCGACCTGGCAGCCGCCGTTCGGCTTCGTGTTCGAGTGGCACGCTGCACCCTTGCCGCTCGCGCTCTCGCGCTTGTTCGACCCCACGTTCGCGGACGTGTGGCTCGCGCGCGTGGCGCTCGGCTGGCCGGGCTTTCCGGGCCGCCCGCTCTTCGCGGCGGCGGCGTTCGCGCTTTGGGCGCTCGCCTTCGCGGCGAGCCTCGCGTGGCTGCGACGCGGGCTCACGCAGGCGGACGCGCCTCGCTAGGCGCGCGGGCCGCCGTCGCGACGGCGAATGCCGAGCATGCTGTAGACGAACGACGCGAGGATCGTCTGCACGCCCACGGCGACGAGCACGCCGCCCACGATGCTCGGGCGCAGCACGGCGGCGGCGTCGGGGATCTCCCAGCCCGACTGCGCCCAAGACCACACCTGGCCTGCGAGCAGCGCGCCGCCCACGAGCGTCGCGAGCGCGCCGGCAGCGAGGCCGCGCTCGAGCGTGAGAAACGCGAACGAGCGCTCGAGCCGCGGCGCCGGAGGCCCGAGCTCCTCCACCAGCGCGAAGATGCGCATCGCGAAGGCGGTGGTGATCGCGGCGTAGCCGGTCGAGATCAGCACGCTGCCGACCAGCATGCGATTCACGGCGCGCGCCGGACCGCCCGCGGCCACGTCGTCGAACCAGCCCGCCAGCATCAGCGCCGTCCCTAACAACACGAACGCGGCGCCCGGCGCCATCAGCGTCCAGCGCGGCGAGAGCGTGAGCAGGAAGCGCAAGTGGCGCCAGCCGTCGCGCCAGGTCCGCAAATGCGGCGGACGCCCGCGGCCATCGGGGCGCAGCGTCACCGGCGCCTCCGCGACCCGCAGCTTCCTCACGCCGGCCTTCACCACCATCTCGCTCGCGAACTCCATGCCGGTCGTGCGCAGCTCCATCGCCTGATACGCGCGCTTGGTGAGTGCGCGCAGGCCGCAGTGGAAGTCGGAGATCGGCACGCGGAAGAAGCGGCGGCCGACGAACGAGAGCATGGGATTGCCGAGGTAGCGATGGAGGAACGGCATCGCGCCGGGCTCGATGCGGCACCGGAAGCGCGATCCCATCGCGAGGTCGGCGCCATCGCGCAGCTTCGCGAGCAGGCGCGGCGCCTCGCGGAAGTCGTAGGAGAGGTCGCTGTCGCCCATCACGAGGTAGTCCCCGCGCGCGGCGTCGAAGCCCGCCATGAGCGCCGCGCCGTAGCCGCGCTGGGTGGCGTGCACGACGCGCGCGCCCGCGGCTTCCGCGATCGCCTGCGAGCCGTCGCTCGAGCCGTTGTCGGCGACCACGATCTCGGCGTCGAGGCCGTGCTCGCGGATGCACGCCTGCACCTCGCGAATGCAGGCTTCGAGCGTGCGCGCCTCGTTCAGGCACGGCAGCACGAACGAGACGAGGGCGCGCGCTTCCGACACGTCCCCATTATGTCGCCGCGGGGCACCCACGCGTGGCAAAGAACGCAAGCGGAGCGCGCAGCGAGGCGAAGCCGAGCGAAGGCGGCAAGGATGAAGCAATGAGCTCGCAGCTCGAAGGCGACGCACGCGCGCGGGTCGAAGACGACGAGCGCGCGTTCTTCGCGCGCTACTACGCCGAGCAGCAATACAACGCGCTCGGCTGGCGGCTGCGCATGCGGCGCGACCTGCGCGTGCTGCTGGCGGCAGCGGGCGAGAAGGGCCCCGGGCGCGTGCTCTCGATCGGCTGCGGCGACGGCGCGTTCGAGCTGCTGCTCGCGCAGCACGCCGAGCACGTCGTCGCGCTCGATCTCTCGCCCGAGGCGATCGCCGTGGCGCAGCGCGCGCAGGCGCGGGACGGAGTGCGCAACGTCGAGTTCCGCTGCATGTCGTTCCGCGACCTCGCATGGAGCGAGCGCTTCGACACGATCGTGTGCCTCGCATTCCTGCATCACGTCGCCGAGGCGGAGCTGCCGGGCTTCCTGCGCGACTGCGTGGCGCACCTCGAGCCGGGCGGGCTCTTCTTCTCGCAGGACCCCAACGTGAACGGCGCGCTCCGCGCAGTCGGCCGCGTGTTGTTAGGCCGCAAGTACCACGCGTTTCACACGCCCGACGAGCGCGAGCTCGATCCCGACGCGACGCGACGGCAACTGCAGGGCGCCGGCCTCGAGGGCGTCGCGCTGCGCCACGTCGATCTCACGCTGATCCCCGCGTCCTACGTGCTGAAGCGCGGCCCCGATTTCGCGCTGCGCGTGCTCAGCTGGATCGACCGCGCGTGGTGCGCGACGCCTCTCGCGCCTTGGGCCAGCGGATTCGCCGCGTGGGGGCGACGGCCTCGTTAGCGCGGTGCTACTGCGGCGTTTGCGGATAGATCTTCGCGCGCTCGCGCTCCGGCAGCAGTGGATCGAGGATTACGCGCCGCTTCGCGGCATCCGCAGGGAAAGCCTCCGCGGAGCTCGGGAAGCGCAGCCGCGTGTACTTCCCCGTCGCCCACAGCGCGAGCTGGTCCGCGTAGTGCGGGCTCGCGGGGTCGCCGCTCTGGCCGCCGGGGTAAGCGCCCACGCTCCGGTCGAGAGCGCCGAGGTCGACGACCTGGCGCCAAGATGCTCCGCTCGAGACCGCGCCGCCTTTGCCGCCGGGGTTGAGCGTGAACGGCCCGCCGCGCAGCTCGGGCGCTGGGCTGCTCGCCGTAACAACTGGTGAGAGCTGTTCCGCCGCGAAGCGGTTGCGCGCGCCCCAGCGCCAGGTCGCGACGTCGGGGCCGAGCTCGCGCGAGAGCTCGCGCACGGCGGCGCGGAACGTGGAGAACATCAGCTCGTCGCGGCTCTCGCGCTGCGGCGTCGTCCGATCGTCGAACCAGATCGCGTGCGGCTTCTCGCGCGTGATGTACTCGAGCACCTCGAGCGCGGGCTCGCGCTCGTTGTCGCCGCTGTAGCCCCAGCTGCCCGCGGGCTGCACGATTCCGCGCGAGCGCCACTCGTCGTCCCAGACGGCGTCGCGGTACAGCGCGAACCAGCGGTTCCAAATCGTGCCCGCCACCGTGTCGGGCGTGAACTCGAAGCGCCACCCGCGCAGCGCCTCGCGCGCGGCGATCTCCGTGCTCTCAGTAGGAGGCGTCTCTTCGAGCACCGCGAGCAGCACCGGCGTGAACACTTCCGCGGCGAGATCGTGCGCATCGAGCTGGAAGGCGCGCATCTCCGCGACCGTAAGCGCCCCGCCGCGCGCGAGCAGCTCGTGGATGCGGCGCGTGCGATAGCTCGGGTCCCACATCCAGCCGAGGTAGTGCGGGTAGCCCACCGGCGCGGGCCGGCCGTTCGCGCTCGCGAGCCAGCCGCGCGCGGGATTGATCGAGAGCGGCATCGCATCGCGCGGGACGAGGCCCACCCAGTCGTACTCGCCGCTCGCGCCGTCGACGGGCACGCGGCCGTGACCGCGCGCGCGCAGCGGGAGATCGCCCCACGGCGCCATCGCGATGTTCCCCTCGATGTCGGCGTAAGCGACGTTCATCGGCGGCGTGTCGAGCACGCGCATCGCCTCGATGAAGTCGCGTAGGCCGCGGGCGTTGTTGAGGCGCGCGATCGCGAGTGCCTCGCGCGTCGGGCGCAGCCCGGTCCACGCGATCGCCACGACCTTCTCGCCCACCTCCAGCGTCGGTCCGTGCACGGTGCTGCGAATGGTGAGCGTGACGGGCGCCTCCCCGCGCACGTGGATCAGCTCGCTGCGCGCCTCGAACTCTTTCCACGCGCCGCGGTGGCGGTACTGGTTCGGGTTCGCGGGGTTGACGGTCTCGACGAAGTAGTCGACCGCATCCGCCTGCATGTTGGTGAAGCCCCAAGCGATGCGGTCGTTGTGTCCGAGCGTGACGAAGGGTTGGCCGGGGAAGGTCACGCCGATCACGTTCAGTCCGGGCGCGACGATGTGCGCCGTGTACCAGAGCGACGGCAGGGTGAAGCCGAGGTGGGGATCGTTCGCGAGCAGCGGCTTGCCGCTCTGCGTGAGTGCGCCCGAGACGACCCAGTTGTTACTGCCGAACGCGCCGCCGCGATCGTCGCGCGCGGCGGCCGCGAGCCGCGCGATCAGCGCGCTCGACTCCTGCGCATCGACGCGGCCGCCGCTGCGCGCGGCGAGCGCCGCGACATCGGCGGAGACTTCGCGCCGCGCAGCTTCGAGAGAGCGGCGCGCGCCTTCTTCGATCGCGCCGTCCGCCGGAATCGTGGGGAGCTCGTAGGGGCGATCGAGCGGCCACAGCTCGCCCACCGCTTCCGCGCCGAGCTTCTCGACCATCATGCCGAGCCAGAGGTCGGCGTCGCTGCCGCTCTGGTCCCAGCCCATGTACTTGCTGAACGCTGCGCTGTCGCCCGGCGTCCACGGCGCGGGCGTCGCGCCGAGCGCCTTGAATTCCGCAGGGAGCCCGTCGCTGCCGAGCTCGCTCAGCTTCGCGTTCACGCCCTCCGCGTAGGCCCCGAGCCAGCGCGGCACGTCCGGGCCCGCGAGACCGCTCGCGAGGGCTTCCTCCGCCGTGCGCCGGATCCCGAGCCGGCGCACGAGCTTGTCGGACTCGAGCCCGTCCGGGCCGATCAGCTCCGCGAGCGTTCCCGACGCGCGCCGCCGTAACAACTCCATCTGCCACAGCCGCTCGCCC
This sequence comes from Deltaproteobacteria bacterium, assembly GCA_016875395.1. Taxonomy (NCBI): domain Bacteria; kingdom Pseudomonadati; phylum Myxococcota; class Myxococcia; species Deltaproteobacteria bacterium. The sequence continues at coordinate 52,499 of VGRF01000009.1, forward strand.
GCGTGCAGCCAGCCGAGCGCGCGGTAGGCGTCCTCGGGGCTCCTCGCGTAGATGTGCGGCACGTCGTGCGCGTCGAACACGATCTCGACGCGACCGCTCGCGGCGGAGAAGTGCAGCGACTGCACGGGGGGCGCCTCCGCGAACGCCGCCGTCGCCGCGAGCGAGACGAGGCAGAGGGCGAGCACTGCAGCGAGCGATGGCATGAGCGTCTCCTGGGAGCGCGACTGTATGCGAGTCGTGCGCTCGCGAACTCGGATCGCACCGGAAGAAATCCCTGAGAGCGGAGGCGCCTGGACTGATTCGCGCGCGGCGTCCATAAACTGTCGCGATGCGCTCACTCCGAATCGCCTGCGCCGTGCTCGCCGCGTTTGCCGGCTCGTCTCTCGCCGCCGCAGATCCTGCGGCGGACCGGGACGAAGCGAGCCAGTTGCTCGCGGAGCTCGTCGCGATCGACACCACTCAGGCGGGCAGCACCGGCCCGGCGGTCGATCGCATCGCCTCGTACTTGCGCGCGGCCGGCTTCCGCGACGAGGAGCTGCTCGTGCTGGGCCCGCGGCCGGACCGCATGAACCTCGTGGTGCGCTTGCCAAGCGCGCGGCGGGCGCAAGCGAAGCCGATCGTGTTCATGGCGCACCTAGACGTCGTGGAGGCGAATGCGCGCGAGTGGTCGACGCCGCCGTTCACGCTCACCGAAAGGGACGGCTTTTATTACGGGCGCGGCGCCGTCGACATCAAGAACGAGGTCGCCGACCTGGTCGCGAATTTCGCGCGGCTGCGGCGCGAGGGCTTCGTGCCGAAGCGAGATCTTCTGCTGGCGCTCACCGCGGACGAGGAGGAGGGCGACGCGAACGGCGTGGCGTGGCTGCTCGCGAACCGGCCCGACCTGATGGACGTGGCCTATGCGATCAATCTCGACGCCGGCGGGCTCCATCAGCAGCGCGGGCGCTTCGTGCGCATGCCGATTCAAACTGCCGAGAAGCTCTACTTGTTGTTCCGGATCGAAGCGACGAGCCTCGGGGGCCACGGCTCGCTGCCGACGCGCGAGAACGCGATCTACCGCCTCGGCGCTGCGCTCGCGCGGCTCGACGGCATCGAGTTTCCCGCGCGCATCACCGCGACGACGCGCCCGTACCTCGAGCAGCTCGCGGAGAGCGAGACGGGCGAGCTCGGTGCGGCGCTGCGCGGCGTGCTCGCCGAGCCGCCGGACGCGGCGGGGCTCGCGAAGCTGAGCGCGATCCCGTTCTACAACGGCACGCTGCGCTCGGTGTGCACGCCGACGCTGATCGCGGGCGGGCACGCCGAGAACGCGCTGCCCGAGCGCGCGACCGCGACGCTCCAGTGCCGCCTGATGCCCGAAGATGATCCCGCGGAGATCGAGCGTCGCATCGTGGAGCGCATCGCCGACCCGCTCGTGCGCGTGACGCGCGGCGGGGGCGAGCTCGTCGTGGCCCCAGCGTCCGAACCGAACCCACGCCTCTTCGCTCACGTCGCCGCCGTCTCGCGCGAGTTCTGGCCCGGCGTGCCGGCGGTGCCGCTGATGGACCCGTGGATGAGCGACGCCGCCTACACGCGCCGCGCGGGAATTCCCACCTACGGTATGTCGGGCATGTACTTCGACATCGACGACTACCGCGCCCACGGCAAGGACGAGCGCATCGCGGTGGAGGCGTTCGAGCAGGGGCTCGAGTTCACGCGCCGCTTGTTGTTGCGCCTCGGCCGCGATGCCCGCTGACTTCACGCTCGCCTACGTGCGCGTGTTCGTGCGCGATTTCGACCGCGCCGTCTCCTTCTACACGGACGCGCTCGGGATGAAGCTCGCGCAGCGCAGCGACGAGTTCGGCTGGGCCGAGCTCGCGACGGGCGATGCGAAGCTCGCGCTAGAGCGCGTTGCGCCCAGCGACGCGGAAGGCGAGGCGCTCGTCGGCCGCTTCGTCGGCGTGTCGCTCGCAGTGGCGGACGTCGAGGCGACCTACGCGCGTCTGCGCGAACGCGGCGTCGCGTTCGAGGCGCCGCCCGAGCACATGCCGTGGGGCGGCGTGCTCGCGCACTTCCGCGATCCCGACGGCAACGTGCTCACGCTCGTGAGCGCGGCTAGTTCGCGCTGAGCCGCTTCTCCAGCGCGTCCAGCTCCGCGTTCAGCTCGCGCGGCATGCGCGCGCCGAAGCTGGCGTAGTACTCGCGGATCAGCGGCACTTCGTTCGCCCAGCCCTCGCGGTCGACGGCGAGCAGCTCGTTCATGTCGTCTTCGTCGAGTGCGAGCCCGCCGAGGTCGATGTCGCTCGCGCGCGGCACCACGCCGATCGGCGTCTCGACGCCGTGCGCCTTGCCGGCGCAGCGCTCGAACACCCATTTCAGCACGCGGCCGTTGTCGCCGAAGCCGGGCCACAGGAACTCGCCGGCGGCGTTCTTGCGGAACCAGTTCACGTAGTAGACGCGCGGCATCTTCGCGCCTTGAGCGCGGCCCATCTTCAGCCAGTGCGCCCAATAACTCGCCATGTTGTATCCGCAGAACGGAAGCATGGCCATCGGATCGCGGCGCAGGTTGCCGACCTTGCCGGCCTGCGCGGCCGTCGTCTCGCTCGAGATGATCGAGCCGAGGAACGTGCCGTGCTGCCAGTCGCGCGCTTCGTGCACGAGCGGCACCACCGTCGCGCGGCGGCCGCCGAACAGGATCGCGCTGATCGGCACGCCGTTCGGGTCTTCCCACTCTTTCGCGATCACCGGGCACTGGCTCGCGGGCGCGGTGAAGCGCGCGTTCGGGTGCGCGGCGGGCGTCTTCGACTCGGGCGTCCAGTGCTTGCCCTGCCAGTCGATCAGGTGAGCGGGCCTTTTGCTCATCTGCTCCCACCAGATGTCGCCGTCGTCCGTCTTGCCGACGTTCGTGAAGATCACGTTGCCGTGAAGCCCGCGCATCGCGTTCGGGTTCGACTGCATGCTCGTGCCGGGCGCGACGCCGAAGAAGCCGGCCTCGGGATTGATCGCGTAGAGCTGGCCGTCCTTGCCGAACTTCATCCACGCGATGTCGTCGCCGACCGTCTCCACCTTCCAGCCCGAGATCGTCGGCTCGAGCATCGCGAGATTGGTCTTGCCGCACGCGCTCGGGAACGCGGCGGCGACGTACTTCACCTCATTCGCGGGCGACGTGAGCTTCAGGATCAGCATGTGCTCGGCGAGCCAACCCTCGTCGCGCGCCATCGTCGAGGCGATGCGCAGCGCGAAGCACTTCTTGCCGAGCAGCGCGTTGCCGCCGTAGCCCGAGCCGAACGACCAGATCTCGCGCGTCTCCGGGAAGTGCACGATGTACTTGTTGTCGGCGTTGCACGGCCACGCCACGTCCTGCTGCCAGGGCTGGAGCGGGGCGCCGACGCTGTGCAGGCACGGCACGAACTCGCCGTTCTCACCGAGCACGTCGAGCACCTTCTTCCCCATGCGCGTCATGATGCGCATGTTCGCCACCACGTACGGCGAATCGCTGAGCTCGACGCCGATGTGCGCGATGTGCGAGCCGAGCGGGCCCATCGAGAAGGGCACGACGTACATCGTGCGGCCGCGCATCGCGCCGCGGAAGAGCCCCGTCAGCGTGGCGCGCATCTCGGCGGGAGCGCGCCAGTTGTTATTCGGGCCGGCGTCTTCCTGATTCTCCGAGCACACGAACGTGCGGTCTTCGACGCGCGCCACGTCCGCGGGGTCCGACAGCACGAGATAGGAGTTGGGGCGCTTCTGCTCGTTCAGCTTCTGGGCGGTTCCGCTCGCGACCATCAGGCGGAACATTTCGTCGTACTCGGCCTGCGAACCGTCGCACCAGTGGATCGAATCGGGCTGGGTGAGGGCTGCCACCTCTTGCACCCAGGCGAGGAGCTTCTGGTTACGCGTCGGAGCCGTCGTGCCCATGTCGATTCGTCGCCTTTCCGAAATGCGCGATCTCTGGGTATCGGGCGCCAAGCTCCGATCCCAAAGCCGGTGGACGTGAAGACTGAGTGACCGCGGGAGGCCCGGCCGTAACGGCCGATCACCCCCGGCGCCCAGCTCGAGCGGCATCCGCCGTCGCCGGGGGGTGGAGATTTGCACAATTGCCGCGAGGGGAAACGCGGAATTTTGCGTTCGATTTACCGGCGCGGCCTTTCGCAGCGCCCGCCGTCGGATTTGCTCTCTCCCATACGCGCGGCCTGCTGCCGCGCAGGGGAGAAACGAAATGGCACGGCGTTTGGTCGTTCTCGGAATGGGCTTTGCGGTCGCGGTCTTGGCGCTTGGCTGCGCAATGAAGGAGTCGGCCCCGGTGAGCGAGCGGCGTTTGCCCTCGCCCCAGGCGGAAGCGGCGCCGGCGGACGAGCTCTCGCGGAGCGAGATGGAGTCGGCGCCTGCGCCCGCCGGGCGGCGGCGAGACGCGAAGGCCGCTCGGCAAGCGCCCGAGGCGGCGGCAGACAGCGCGGTGGAGTCGATCGTGGTGACCGCGCATCGCCGCGAAGAATCGATCCAGGAAGTGCCGATCGCGGTGGAGTCGTCCGGCCTCGAGTTCGCGGTCCCGTCGCCCTCGATCGCCGCGCAGCCCGAGCTCGACACGGAGGGCTACGCGCGCATCGACGAGAGCGATTTCCGCGCGGCGGCGACCGCGCCGCTCTCCACGTTCTCGATCGACGTCGACACCGCGTCCTACGCGAACGTGCGCCGCTTCCTCACGAGCGGCGAGCTGCCTCCCGCCGACGCGGTGCGCATCGAGGAGCTCGTGAACTACTTCCCGTACGAGTACGAACGCCCGCAGCGCGCGCCCTTCGCGGTGCACGTGGACGTGACGGAGGCGCCGTGGCGCCCCGAGCACAAGCTCGTGCGCATCGCGCTCGCAGCGCGCGAGATCCCGCAAGCCGAGCGGCCCGCGAGCAACCTCGTGTTCCTGATCGACGTCTCGGGCTCGATGCAGGACGAGAACAAGCTGCCGCTCGTGAAGCGCGCGCTGTCGTTGTTGGCCGAGCAGCTCGGCGAGCGCGATCGCGTCGCGATCGTGGTGTACGCCGGCGCGGCGGGTGTCGTGCTCGAGCCGGTGCGCGGCGATCAGCGGCATGCGATCACGCGCGCCATCGAGCAGCTCGAAGCCGGCGGCTCGACCAACGGCGGGCAGGGCATCGAGCGCGCCTACGCGCTCGCGCGTGCGGGGCATCGCGCGGGCGTGGCGAGCCGCGTCGTGCTCGCGACCGACGGCGACTTCAACGTCGGCGTCACCAGCGAGGGCGAGCTCACGCGCCTGATCGAGCGCGAGGCGAAGTCGGGCGTGTTCCTGAGCGTGCTCGGCTTCGGCATGGGGAATTATCAGGACGCGACGCTCGAGCAGCTCGCGGACCGCGGCAACGGCAACTACGCGTACGTCGACACGCTCGCGGAAGCGCGCAAGGCGCTCGTCGAGCAGATGACCGGCACGCTGCTCACGGTCGCGAAGGACGTGAAGATTCAGGTCGAGTGGAACCCTGCGCAGGTCGGCGAGTACCGACTGCTCGGCTACGAGAACCGCGCGCTGCGCGATGAAGACTTCCTCGACGACGCGAAGGACGCGGGCGAGATCGGCGCGGGCCACACCGTGACCGCGCTCTACGAAGTCGCGCCGCCGGGCTCGGGGACGAAGGGCGGGAAGGTCGAGCCGCTGAAGTACCAGACGCGGCGCGCGCCGAGCGACGCCGCCTTCGGCGGCGAGCTCGCGACGGTGAAGCTGCGCTGGAAGGCGCCCGACGCGGAGGCGAGCGACGGCTTCGCGGTGACGGTGGACAGCGCAGTGACGCCGCTCGCGCGCGCACCCGAGGACGCGCGCTTCGCCGCCTCGGTCGCCGCATTCGGCATGCTGCTGCGCGCCAGCGAGCACCGCGGCGGCGCGACCTGGGCGGACACGATCGCGCTCGCCGAGAGCGCGCTCGGCCGCGACGCGCAGGGCTACCGCGCCGAGTTCGTGGCGCTCGTCCGCCGCGCGCAGGCGCTCAGCGCCCAGCACGCGCGCGCGAACTGACGGCTGAGCGCGAGTCGGCGCGAAGCGACCTCCGTAACGCCAGCGTCAGACGCGGGCGTGGCGATCGCGAAACCGCGCGCGGGCGCTGCGGTTCCAGGGTCTGACGCCGCATCTCGGGTGTGCGCCCGGGAGGGCGCGCGTCTACGGTCGCGCGCATCTCAGGAGGGTTCGCATGCGTCGCCTTCACGTGCCCGCAGCGCTCGTCGTGCTCGTGTTCGCTTCGGCCTCGTTCGCCGCGGGCGGTGGTGGCGGCGGAGGCGGGGGCGGCGGCTTCGGTGGCGGGAGCTCGCCGCAGGAGATCGCGCTGGGGCATTTCGAAGCCGGCGAGAAGGCGCGCAAGCAGGCGCTCGATCTCTTCGTCGAGGCGCAGGCCGCGACCGACCCGAAGGCGCGCGCGAAGGCGGTCGAGAGCGCGAACGCGAAGCTGAAGCGCGCGCAGCGCTCCTACAAGGAGGCGACGCGCGCGGATGGCCGCGCGTTCTACGCGTGGAACGGCATTGGCTTCTGCCAGCGCATGCTCGGTGACAACGAGGCGGCGCTCGCTTCGTATGACAAGGCGCTGAAGATCGAGCCGGGCTTCCCGCAGGCGGTCGAGTACCGCGGCGAGGCGTACATGAATCTCGGCAAGCTCGACGAGGCGAAGGCGGCGTACATGGATTTGTTCGCCCGCGAGCGCGCGCTCGCCGACATGCTGCTGAAGAAGATGCAGGCGTGGGTCGCTGCGGCGAAGCAGAACTCGCAGACGCCCGGCGCACAGGCGCGCCTCGACGAGTTCGCGAAGTGGGTCGACGAGCGCGCGGCGCTCGCCCAGGAGACCGCGAGCCTCGCGGCGCCCGGCTCGGGAGCCGAGATCGCGAGCTGGTAGGCGCACCGCTCGCGCGCCGCTCGCTCGCGTGAACCGCTGGTTGTTAGGGGCGGTCGCGCTGCTGCTGTGCGCGCACGCGCAAGCCGAAGCTGCCTGGCGCTGGCAGATGCCGCCCGGGATGCCCGCGCCACGGGTTCCAGCGGACAACCCCATGTCCGCGCGCAAAGTGGAGCTCGGGCGCCGGCTCTTCTACGACACGCGCCTATCGTCGACCGGCGCCTACTCCTGCGCGTCGTGCCACCAGCAGGCGCGCGCGTTCACCGATGGCCGCGCGCGCGCGCTCGGCGCCACGGGCGAGCTGCACCCGCGCAGCGCGATGTCGCTCGCGAACGTCGCCTACAACGCGCGCTTCGGCTGGGAGGATCCGGACACCGCATCGCTCGAAGCGCAGGCCGCGATCCCCATGCTCAACACCGCGCCGATCGAGCTCGGCGTCGCGGGGAACGAGGCGCGCATCCTCGCCGCGCTGCAGCGGGATCGCTTCTACGCGCGCGAGTTTCCGCGCGTGTTTCCTGAGTCACGGCGCGGACTTCGGCTCGAACACGTGCAGAAAGCGCTCGCCGCGTTCGAGCGCACCCTGATCTCCGGCAGCTCCGCGTACGACCGTGCCGTGTACGGGGACGACGCCAGCGCGCTCTCGCCACTCGCGCGCCGCGGCCTGCGCCTCTTCACCTCGCCCGAGCTCGCGTGCAGCTCGTGCCACGGAGGGCCAGCGTTCGCGGGCGACGGCGCGAGCTTCCACCACAACGGCCTCACGCCTCCCGCGGCGCTCGCCGGATTGTTCGCGCGCACGCGGCGGCCGGATGACGCGGGCAGGTTCCGCGCGCCCGGGCTGCGCAACATCGCGCTGACCGCGCCTTACATGCACGACGGCCGCCTGGCGACGCTGCGCGAAGTGATCGCGCACTACGCGAGCGGCGGCGTGCACGCGCCGCAGCAGAGCGAGCGCGTGCGCGGCTTCACGCTGCGCGAGGGCGATGCGGATGCGCTCGTCGCGTTCCTCGAAGCGCTCACGGACGAAGCGTTCGTGCGCGATCCGCGCTTTGCGGACCCGTTTGTGATCGCGGGCGATCGCCGCGCGCGCTGACCGCTCAGCGCTTGCGCTTCGACCATTCCACGATGCCTTGCACGATCTCCCAGATCGTTCCGACCTGATCGATCACCTGCGCGATCGGCGTGACGGGATCGACCGCCGCGGCGGCGCGCATCGGGTCGTTCATCATGTTGTCGACGGTCTTGCGGAACTCGCGAAAGCTGCGGTCGAACGAAGCCGCGGCCTGCTTCGCGCGCTTGACACCGGCCGGCAAGTCGGCCGTCGACTGGAACGAGGCGGGCCTCCCGGGAGAGATCTTGCGGGGCGGGCGGCCGATGCCGGTGGCGCGCAGCGCGCTCGCCTCGCTCTCGAGCTTCGCGAGCGAGTCGAGCAGCTTCTTCGCTTGACCCGCGACGTCGACCTGCACGTCGAGCAAGGCGCTCGGGACTTGCTGCCACGACGCCGCGCTGTCGTTGAGCATCCGGCAATGCCCCGCGAGTGCGCCTAGCTGCGCTTCGATCGCCGGCAGCCGCTTGCGGACGTTTTGTAAGCGCACCTGGTCGACGTGCTTGGCCATCGCGTTCTCCGTGCTCCGGTTCTGCGCGATCATCGCACGATGAACGCCGCACAAGGCCCGCTCTCGGGCCAGCTCGTCCTCGACCTCGGCCAGGTTTATCAGGGTCCGTATGCGGGCTTGCTGTTCGCGCAGGCCGGCGCGCGCGTGATCAAGATCGAGCCGCCGAGCGGCGAGCCGCTGCGCGCGCGCGAGCTGACCGGGCGCAAGACGCTGCCCGCGATGGCGACGCTCAACCAGCACAAGCGCGGCATCACGCTCAACCTGAAGCACCCGCGCGGCCGCGAGTTGTTATTGGCGCTGGCGGGCAAGGCCGACGTGCTGATCGAGAACTACGCGCCCGGCGTGATGGATCGCCTCGGAGTGGGCGCCGCCGTGCTGATGGCCGCGAACCCGCGCCTGATCTACGCGACGGGCACCGGCTACGGGTTGTCAGGCCCCGATCGCGATCATCTCGCACTCGACTTCACGGTGCAGGCGGCTTCGGGCGCGATGAGCGTGACCGGCTTTCCCGATGGTCCGCCCGTGAAGGCGGGGCCTACGTGGATCGACTTCCTCTCCGGCACGCACGTCTACGCCGGCGTGATGACCGCGCTCTTCGAGCGCGAGCGCACGGGCCGCGGGCGGCTCGTCGAGGTCGCGATGCTCGACGCCGCGATTCACACCGTCGCCTCACAGCTCGAGTGGGTCTACGACAAGGGCGAGGCGCCGCCGCGCGTCGGCAACCAGCAGGGCAGCTTCATGCTCGCGCCGTACAACGCGTATGCCACGAAGGACGGCGGCTTCATCGTGCTGCTCTGCCTCACGGAGCCGCACTGGAAGAACCTGTGCGAAGCGATGGGGCGACCGGAGCTCGCCCCCGACGAGCGCTACCGCACGACGCCGCGGCGCGTGAAGCGGCGCGATGAGGTGGACGCGCTCGTCGGCGCGTGGTGCGCGCAGCACACGCGCGACGAGGCTGCCGCGCTGCTCGCCGCCGCGAAGGTGCCGAGCGCGCCCGTGCGCGACGTGCGCGAAGCGCTTCACCGCGAGCACCTCCACGAGCGCGGCGCGCTCGAGTGGTACGAGCACCCGAGCCTCGGCCGCATCGCGCTGCCGCAGAGCCCGCTCCGCCTCCACGGCGCGCCCGCTGTGCGCGGCGCGCGCAACCCGAACCTCGGCGAGCACAACGCGCAGGTGTACGGGGAGTTGTTGGGGATGAGAGCGGAGGAGGTAAAGGCGCTGCGCGCCGAGGGCGCGATCTGAGGCCAGCGCCCTTGAATCTACGACGACGGCGAGCCGCGCCGTGGGACCCGACGCAGGAGGCACGGTGCGAGCGCGCTCGCTGCCAACGCCAGCAGGGAAACTGTGCTCGCCTCCGGCGTGGGAACGAGCGCAATCGTCGTCGAGATCGTGAAGTTGGACTGCGTGCGACGGCGCTCCGCGAAGAAGAGGTCGAAGTCGTAAGAGTTTCCCGGCGTGATGCCGAGCAGCGCCTGCACGGCCGGATTGGAGAGGTCGATCGTCGCTGTGCGTGGCAGGTGAACGCCGCCGACATCGACCGCCAGCACGCCGTTGATGAAGAGCCACAGATCGTCGTCACCGGTAAACGTGAAGACCTCGTCGCCCAGGAAGCCGAACGTCGTGTGGATCTCGTAGGTGAAGTGGTAGTTGTGGGAGAACCCTTGATCGCCGAACAGCATCCCGTCGATCGGGAAGAAGAAGTTGTTGCTGTACACGAACACGCGCGGGTCGGAGGAGGAAGAGTTGTCCAGCGTGATCGTGAGAGGCGCGCTCGTGTTGACGCCGGCAGTGTCCCGATACCACTGATCGAAGTTCGCCCGCCCCGACGTGGTCGGATTAGGCAGGCTCCCGCCGACGTACACGGGCTTCCCGTCCGTGCCGAGGGTCGTCGCCACGATCCCGGGATCGAAGCCGGTCCACGACACCTCGAAGTCGGGATGCGCGGAGCAAACGTTCGGAATCGCCGTCCAGCAGAAGTCTCGGATCGTCCCGGTGAGGGCGATCGTCGCAGCACCGGCCGGGGTACCCAGGAGTGCCAAGGCGGCGAACGCGGCCACGGGCCATCGCTGCGCCATAGGAGGATCCTCCCTCCGTGTAGTGGTCGCAATCGAGGTTGCGTGTCACGGGTTGCTGCGATTCCGCCCGGCCCGTCCCAGTGGACCTCACGGACCACTGGCACAAGGGACCTTCTGCCTCGGAGCGCAGGTACCGCATCGCACGTGTTAGGGGCAGTTGCGCCAGTGCAGTCCGTTTGGGTCAGCGCGCTTTACTGCGGCTCGCCTTCACCTCGCGGAACGGAATCTCGCGGTCGATCTCCGGCTCCTTCGGCAGACCGAGCACGCGCTCGCCGATGATGTTGCGCTGGATCTGGTCCGTGCCGCCGCCGATCGACGTGAAGTATGCGTTCAGCGTGAGGAAGTTCGCGTCCTCCGCGCGCGGATGCTGCGGGCCCTCGAACAGGCTGCGCGCGCCGAGAATCGCGGTGCGCACGCGCGCCTCTTCGTGAAGGATGCGGCTCATCGCGAGCTTGCCGAGGCTGACGACGGGCGACGAGGTGCCCTGCGCGAGGTCCGCCTTGGCGCGTAGCGAGTTGAGCGCATTCAGCTTCTTGTACGCGATCGCCTGCGCGATCTGCTGGCGCAGCGCGGCGTCGCCGAGCACGCCGGCCTCGCGCGCGAGCGCGATCAGCGGCTCTTCCTTCGTCGCTTCGGGAACGCCGCTGCGCGGGCCGCGCGCGTCGTCACCCATTACGGAGCGCTCGTAGGCGAGGGCGGTCTGCAGCACGCCCCAGCCGTGGTTCAGCGGGCCGAGCAGGTTCTCTGCCGGGATTCGCGCGTTCGTGAGGAACACCTCGTTGAAGTGGCTCTCGTTCGTGATCTGCCGCAGCGGGCGCACTTCGACGCCCGGCTGCTTCATCGGGCAGAAGAAGAAGCTGATGCCGCGGTGCTTCGGCGCATCCCAGTCAGTGCGCGCGATCAGCATTCCGTAGTCCGCGGTCGCCGCGCCGGACGTCCACACTTTCTGGCCGTTCACGACGAAGTCGTCGCCGTCGCGATCGGCGCGCGTGCGAATGCCCGCAAGGTCGGAGCCGGCGCCGGGCTCGGAGTAGAGCAGGCACATCGCGACGCTGCTCTTCAGCAGCGCGGGCACGATCTTCTGCCGGAACGCGGGCGACGCGTGGGCGAGGGCGGTGTTCGCCCACAGGTTCGTGCGGTCTTGGCCCGTGCCGGGCGCGCCGACGGCGGCGAACTCGCGCTCGACGATGCGCGCCTGGTCGTCGCTGAGGCCGCGCCCGTACCACTCGGCCGACCAACGTGGCGCAGCCCAGCGCGCCTCGACCACGAGCGAGAGCCACGCCTTGTGCTCGGGCGAAAGCGTCCAGTCGCCACTCGCCCCGCGCTGCGGCTTCGGCAGCCCCTTCCAATTCGCGGCGAGCCAAGCGCGCACTTCGTCGCGCAGGGCGGAGTCGGAGATCGCGGCGGTCGACATGCTCAGGCTCCCAGCGCCGCGAGGTAGCGCTCTCGGTGGGCGGATGGGCTCCCGAAGAGCTGGGCGCCCGAGCGCGCGCGTCGTAAGTAGAGATGGGCGGGGTTCTCCCACGTGAACGCGATGCCGCCGTGCATCTGGATGCTCGTGGCGGCGACCTGCGTGAACGCGTCCGCGCACGCGAACGCCGCGAGCGGGACGGCGGCGCGCGCCTCAGCGGAACCGGCGGCGAGCTGCTCCGCAGCGGAGCGCGCGGCGGAAACCGCGCTCTCGGCTTCCAATAACAAGTCGGCGGCCATGTGCTTCACGGCCTGGAACGAGCCGATCGCGCGGCCGAATTGGAAGCGGTTCTTCGCGTACTCGACCGTGAGCTCGAGGCAGCGCCGCGAGCCGCCGGCCTGCTCGCCTGCGAGCGCCACCAGCGCGAGGTCGAGCGCGGCCTCGGCCGCGCGCCAGCCGTCGCCGGCGATCCTGCGGCCCGGCGCGCCGTCGAACGCGATGCGCGCGAGGCGCAGTGTGTGGTCGAACGTGGGCAGCGCCGCGATCGCGACGCCGCGCGCGCGTGGATCCACCTCGTAGATCGCGACGTCATCGCGCTCGCGCGCGAGCACCAGCAGCACGTCCGCGTTCTGCGCGTGCAGCACGTAGCTCGCGACTCCGCTGAGCGCCTCGCCCGCGGCCGTCACCGAGACGCCGTCGCGCGTCCACGTCCCGGCATCGCCCGTCAGCGCGGCGGTCGCGATCGTCGCGCCGCTTGCGATGCCGGGCAGAAGGCGCGCCTGCGCGGCCTCGTCTCCCGAAGCGCGCAGCAGCTCGGCCGCGAGCACGCTCGATGCGAGCAGCGGTGCGCACAGCAGCGCAGCGCCCGCGAGCTCCATCACGGCTTCGAGCTCGACCGCGCCGGCGCCCGCGCCGCCGTGCGCCTCGTCGACCACGAGCCCGGCGACGCCCATGTCGGCGAGCTGTTTCCAGAGCGCGCGGTCGTAGCCCGCCGGCGTCGCCATGGTGCGCCGCACGCTCGCCTCGCTGCTCTCCGTCGCGAGCAAGCGGCTCACGGCTTCGAGCAAGGCGGCTCGTTGATCGGCGGGCAAAGTCGTCACGTCGCTCTCCTCGATTCGGGCCCGCGCATCGGTACCGCGTCAGCGGCGCGCCATCACCTCGGTCGCGAACTCCCGTAACAACTCGCGTGCGTTCGCCATGGGCGGCAGCAGCGTTACCTCGCGCAGGCCGGCGGCCTCGTGTTGTTTCAGCATGGCGAGGATCTCGTCGGGGGAGCCGACCAGGCCGCCGCTCGCGCGGATCACCTCGGGCGTGATGAAGCGGCGCTCTTCGGGCACGAGGTAGGTGCAGTGGCCCTCGTGTACGCGCAGGTGCATGCGCGCGCGCGGGATGCCGAGGCCCTTCAGGTACGCGAGGTACTGGTCCCAGGTGTCGCGCGCCTCGTTCGGGATGAAGCGGTCGCTGCCCGATTGCTCCGCGAGCTCCCACCAGAAGTGCAGCGTCGCGCTCGCCATCGAGCCCACCGCGTCGATCACGCGCTCGCTCTTCAGCGTCTCGCCGGGGCGCAGCACGCACGAGAACGTGAGCGCGGCGGTGTGGAAGTCATTCGGAAGCGCGCGCCCGACCTTGGCGGCGCCATCCTTCATCGCACCGAGGCTGCGGCGCATGTGGTCGCTCGCCTCCGCGCCCGCGGAGATGCGGCCGTCGCCGTAAGCGCCCGCCGCGGCGAGCGCGAGCGGGCCATTCGCCGCGACCCAGATCGGAATCTCGTGCGCGACGTCGACGAAGCCGAGCTCGCGGTGCAGCAGCTTGATCGCGCGCGTCTCGCCGCCGTGCGTGTACTCCACCTCCTCGCCGCGCAGCAGGCCGCGCACGACGCGCAGGTAGTCGCGGAATTCGCGCGGCTTCACGGGATCGAAGCCCATCACGCGCATCGCGGTGTGGCCCGTCCCGATGCCGAGGAACACGCGGCCCGGCGCGATGCGGTTGATCGAGGCGATCGAGTGCGCGGTGACCGGCGCGCTGCGCGTGCCCGCGACCGCGACGCCGGTGCCGAGCTTGATGCGCGAGGTGTGGTGCGCTGCGAGCGCGAGCACGGCATAACAATCGGACCAGATCATCTGCGAATCCGGCACCCAGCCGTGGTCGTAGCCGAGCTGCTCCGCGTACTGCAGCAGCTGCCAGTCGTCGATCTTGGTGGCGACCATCGCGCCGAATTTCATGGGGACTCCTGTTAGGGACTCTCCGGCAGCGCTGCCTGACACGACGAGCAGCGCCGCTCGGTGGCGGCAGCGTAGTCCGAGTTCGCGTAGGGCAGGTGGCACTGCGCGCAGGCGCCGTCGTACGCACGGCCGGGCGTGACGCGCTGCGCATACGCGATACGCCCCGGCAGGGCGTTGCCGCAGCTCGGGCACGCCGCAGCGCCGCTCGCGAACTGCGCGCCGCACTTCCAGCAAGCGAACACGTCGCGCGAGAAGATCGCGCGCACGCCGCCGATGCCGCGCAGCGAAAGCGAGAGCACGCCGAGCAGCGCGAGCACGAGCAGCGCGCCGAGGTTCGCGAGCGCGCGCAGAAAGCCGCGGTGCTCCGGCACGGCGCGCCAGCGCGTTCCACACGCTTCGCACGCGAGCCGGTGGCGCCCGATCGTGAACGGCAGCGGCACGGTGAGCATCGAGAACGCGCGCAGCCGGCGGTCGAGCTGATTCGCGGGAACGCCTTCGGCGCCGCACTTCGGGCAGCGCGCCGCCTCGTCGAGTGGTTCGGGCGAATCGCTCGCCTCGAACGCGGCGCTCTCCTCGGGCGGCGCAGCCAGCACGTCACGCGCGGCCGCGGCCTGCTCTGCCGCGACGAGCACCTTCACACCGCCGAGCGCGCTCGCCATCTGCCAATCGAGGCCGACGAGGTGCTGGTCCGCGACGTGCGCCTCGATGCCCGCAGACTCGAGCAGTGCGCGCGCGAGCTCGGCCTCATGCAGATAGGTGAAGCTCGCGACGCGTTCGAGCGGCATCGTTCACCTCACGGGATCAGCGCAGCACCTCGATCGCATCTCCGACCGCGATCTCGCCCGGCTCCACCACGCGCCAGTAGATGCCGCGCCAGTTGTTGTGGCGCGTCTCGGCGCGCTGCACGAAGCGCAGCGCGTCGTTGCCGAAGCGCGCGTTGAACTTGGCGCAGCCGTTGTGCGGGAACGGCGTCGTCTCGACCAGCGCGCTGCCGACGCGAATGCGCGTGCCGGTGGGCAGGTTCGCCGCGGAGAGATCGAGGTCGACGTAGAGATTGTCGCCGAAGGTCGTCAGCGGCTGGCCGGCGCCGAACGCGCGGCGACGTCGCGGTTCATCACGGCGAGCTGCATGTCGAGATCGCGCGGCGCGGGCAGGCGGCTCCACGAGTCGCCCGGCACGCCGAGCTCGCGGTCGAGCACGACGCGCTGCGGCGTCGTGCGCGCGCCGTCCGCGTGGCGTGAGAGGATCAGTGCGAGCGTGCCGCGATCTCGCGGCGCCGCGGGCAGCGCGCGGATGCCGGCGTCGAGCTCGGCGAGCGAGAGGTGGCGGACTCCAGCATTCATTCGACGTACCCCATGGCGCGCAGGCGTTCTAACAACTCTTCGTCCGGGATCGCAGGCGCAGCGGGCGGCGGCAGCCGCTTCAGCGTGCCCGCCTTCACGAAGCGCGGCGGGTGCTGCGCCAGCGCGCTCGGCTCGAGCCAGTGCGTCGCGAGCTTGCCGGGGAGATCGTCGGGAATCTGCGCGCGCGCGAGGTACGCGTAGAGCGGGGCGATGTCGAGCACCGAGAGCTCGCCGCGCCGTGCGTCGTGGCGCAGCGCGCCGCCTGCCGCCGCGAACACCGCGACGGGATCATGCGTGCCGCTGAAGCCGTCCCCGAAGATCAACTCGCGCGCGTCGTGCAGCTTGCCGCCGATGCGCACGCGACCGTTCGGCCACGCACCATCGAGCGCATCGCCGTTCGGCATCGCGACGATCCAGGCGTGCGCTGGCTGGTCGAACTCGAAGCCGCGCGTGAAGCGCGCGACCTGGCGGAACGCCCACTGTGCGAGTCGATCGCTGAAGCCGCGCTCGTGGCCCTCGGGGCGCTGGATGCCGTCGAGGCGCCACACCGAGAAGAGCGGCGCACCGGCTTCGGTCGTCGCGCCTTCGAGCAGCGCGACGAGCTTCTCGAGCAGCGCGTCTTGCTGCGCGAAGTCCCCGGGAACGACGCGAGCGGCCACGACCGCGAACTCGCCCATCTCGAACGTGTTAGGTCCCTCGTGCAGCGCCTCAGCCGCGAGCGCCTTGCGAAGCCGTAACGACCACACGCGCTGCCACTCAGGCGAGGCCTGGAAGCCGTGGTCGGAGGCGACGATGACCGCGCACTCGGCTGGCAGCGCGGCCACGATCTCGCCGAGCGCGCGGTCGAATCCGACGTACGCGTCCTCGATCGCGCGCGCGTACCGCGCCTCGGGCGGTGGCGCGGAGCCCACCTCGAACTGCGCGGGAAACGAGTCGCCCCAGAAGCGGTGCGAGAGCGCGTCGATCGCGTAGAAGGAGACGGCCCCCGCGTCGAGCTCGAAGGCGCGCGCCAGCGCGTTCCAGCGCGAGGGGCGCGCGGCGAGCTCGCGGAACGAAGTGCGATGAAAGCCGTCGCGCGTGGTGATGCCCGCGTTCGAGTAGCGGTAGTCGCCGACGCCCGCGCGCGCGAACGCGTCGCTCGGCGAGATCGCGCCGTCGCGGCGGAGCCAGTCCGGAATCACGAAGCCGCCGGGCAGCGGGCGCGGCGGCCACGTCACGAGCCACTCGTACGTGCCGACGCGCAGCCCCTGCACCGCGAGGCGCTCGAAGATGGTGGGTGCCGCGATCTCGCGCGCGTCGCCGAAGAAGTCGCCGATGCCGTGCACGGCGGTCGGCTGGCCGGTCGCGATCGAGGTCCACACCACGGGCGAGATCACCGGCTCCACCGTCGCGAGGTTCGCGTGGACGCCGCGCTTCATCAGCGCCGCGAGATTCGGGAGCTTGCCCTGTGCGAGCAGCCGGTCGATGACGCTCCAGCTCGCGCCATCGACGCCGACGATCACGACGCGCGGCGCCGCGTGTGCGGAGCTGGCGCCGAGCAGCGCGGCGAGCGCGAGCACGAATGCGGCGAGCGAGGGCGGCGGGCGAAGGGAGCGCGACATCGAGGCTCCGCGGTGCGCGGTGAGATGCGACGCTAAGGGGCGCGCGCGAGCGGGGCCAATGCGGGCGCGAACGGGCACCAGACCAGGGATGTTCCGCAACGAAGGCAGCTGAAAGTTGGAATCAGGGAGTGGCGCGATGCCGGCGCCGCGCGGTCATGCCGTCCGCTCCCGGAGCCACTTCCCCCGCGCGAGCCAGATCAGCATCAGCCCCGCGTTGATCACCGCGTACACGAGGTTCGCGATCCACATGCCCGTCGCGCCGTAGTCGAGCCGCGAGCTGAGGATGACCGCGAGCGGAATGCCGGCGCCGAACGCAGCGCCCACCGAGATGAACATCGGCGTGAGCATGTCGCCTGCCGCTTGCAGGGTGCGGAACGCGACGAAGTAGAGGCCGTAGAAGCTGAGCAGCACGGCGGTGTAGGCGAGGTATTCGGTCGCGTGCGCGGCCACGAGCGGATCGCTCGTGAACGTCGCGACGAAGCCCTCTCGCCATAACAACAGCGCGAGCGCGCACGGCCAGAGCGCGGCGCAGGTGGCGATGAAGCTCATGCGCACCGCCGGCCAAACGCGCTCGATGCGGCCCGCGCCGAGGTTCTGGCCGACCAGCGTGGCGCACGCGTTCGAGATCGGGAACGCGATCATGATCGCGACCATCTCGACGCGCACGCCGATGCCGTACGCCGCTACGACCTCTGGGCCGAGCCGCGCGGCGAACACGGTGAAGAACATCAGGATGCCCGTGCGCGCGAGCATGTGGAGGCTCGGCTGCCACGACGAGCCGAGCAGGCGCTTCAGCGCGGGCAGGTCGGGGCGGAAGTGCTCGCGGCGCAGTCGCACGCGGCCCTCGCCCCCTAACAAGGCGACGACGATCATCGCGCCGCCGACGAGCGAGCCGATGCCGGCGCCGAGCGCGATGCCGCGCACGCCGAGCTCGGGCAGGCCGAAGGCGCCGAAGGCGAGCGCGTACTGCGCGACGAGCATCACCGCGGCGGAGACGAAGTTGGCGAGCATCGGCGTGGTGGCGTCGCCGGCGCCGGCGAGCACGGACGCGCCGAGCTGGATCGCGATCGGGCCGATCAGCAGCGCGAACGTGATGTGCGCGAAGGCGGCGATGCCGGCGGCGACGTCGGCGTCGTTGGGCGACATCCAGCGCGCGAGCGGATCCACGAAGAAGAGGCTCGCGAGCGCCGCCACGACCCAGAACGTGCCGCCCGCGAGGAGCGACTGGCCCGCGACGTGCTCCGCTTGCCCGCGCTGCGCCGCGCCGACCATGCGCGCGATGAACATCTGCGTCGCGGTCTGCAGGCCCATCAGGAAGAGCATGGTCAGCTGGCGAAACGTCTGCGAGGCGCTGTTCACTGCGGCGAGCGCGCTCGTGCCGAGCTTGCCCGTGATCCACATCTCGCCGAGCTGCATCGCGCCCGCGCCCGCGAGTGACGCGACGATCGACGGCAGCGCCAGCGCGAGCACCGAAGTCATCAGGTCGCCGCGCGTGTGGTCGCGATCGCGGATGCGGGCGAACCACGATGCCTGCTTCGGTGCGGAGTCTTCGGCCACGCGGCCACGGTGGCACGAATCAGAGAATCGAGACAAACAGTGGCGCGCGCCCTGCGCCTCGGAGGCTCCCCATGCGCCGCGCTCTCGTGCTCGTCGCCGTTCTCCTCGTCGCCGTCGCCGCGTTCGTGCGCATCGCCGGCTCCGGCGCACTGGGCGAGCGCTGGCACTCGGGCGACCCCGTGGCGCGGCCACGCGCTGCGGAGCGCGTGGCGGCGGAAGCGAGCGCGCAGTCGAGCGCGGCGGTGGCGGCAGGTGTCGCGGACGCGAAGCAGATCTTGTTCGGCGATCTGCACGTGCACACGACCTATTCGCCCGACGCGTTCATGATGGCGCTCTCGTCTTCGGGCGGTGACGGCGCGCATCCGGTCGACGACGCGTGCGACTTCGCCCGCTTCTGCTCGGCGCTCGACTTCTGGTCGATCAACGACCACGACGTCGGCCTGACACCCTGGCAATGGGAGGAAACGATCGCGTCGATGCGCCAGTGCGATGCGGTGGGCGGCGGCGGCGGCGCACCGGACACCGTGGCGTTCCTCGGCTGGGAATGGACGCAGATCGGCAGCACGCCCGACAACCACTACGGCCACAAGAACGTGGTGATCCGCGGGCTCGGCGACGACGAGATTCCCGCGCGTCCCATCGCCGCGGCGCAGGTGCAGCTGCTCAGCGAGGACGAGGCCGATGCGGCGTTCAATCCGTGGGCGCTCGGCTTGTTAGGGCTGTTTCGGCCGGGCCAGGAGTCGTTCGACTTCATTCGCTTCTGGAACGAGCTGGACGTGGAGGCGTGCCCGGAGGGCGTGCCGGTGCGGGACTTGCCGAAGGACTGCCGCGAGTCGGTGAAGGACCCGGCGGGCCTGTTCGCGAAGCTCGACGAGTGGGGCTTCGACTCGATCGTGATCCCGCACGGCACGACCTGGGGCATGTACACGCCCTCGGGCTCGGCGTGGGACAAGCAGCGCGGCGCGCAGCACACCCGAAGCGCCAGACGCTGATCGAAGTGTTCTCGAGCCACGGCAACTCCGAGGAGTTCCGCGCCTTCCGCGAAGTCGAGATCGCGGCGGACGGCGCGAAGGCGTGCCCTGCGCCGGACGGCGCGTTCACGCCCTCGTGTTGGCGCGCGGGCGAGATCATCGCCGCGCGCTGCGCTGCCGCGGGCGAGAGCGCGGAGGAGTGTGCGAAGCGCGCCGAGGAGGCGCGCGCGAACTACGTCGCGGCGGATCTGACCGGCCACCTCACCGTTCCCGGCGCGAAGGTGGAGGACTGGCTCGACTCCGGGCAGTGCCCCGACTGCTTCCAGCCCGCGTTCAACTACCGCCCGCGCAGCTCGGTCCAGTACATCATGGCCCTGCGCGACTTCGAGAACCCCGCGCAGCCCGAGCGCTTCCACTTCGGCTTCATGGCGTCGAGCGACAACCACTCGGCGCGCCCCGGTACGGGCTACAAGGAGATCGCGCGCAGCACGTTCACCGAGGCGCGCCTGCCGCTCGCCGCGAGCGAGCTGTTGGGTGGGGCGCGCAAGCCGGAAGATCCGAGCGCGCGCAGCGTTCCGTTCGACGCGACGAGCGGCGCGTACCAGTTCTTCGATCTGCGCGAGTCCGAGCGCTCGAGCTCGTTCTTCCTGAACGGCGGCCTGATCGCCGCGCACGCGAGCGGGCGCGACCGCGACGCGATCTGGGACTCGCTGCAGCGCCGCGAGGTCTACGGCACGAGCGGCCCGCGCATCTTGCTGTGGTTCGATCTCGTGAACGCGGGCGCCGAGGCTGCCGCGAGTGCGCCCATGGGCAGCTCGCTCGCGTTCGGCGCGGAGCCGCAGTTCCGCGTGCGCGCGGTCGGCTCGTTCGAGCAGAACCCGGGTTGCCCGGATGATTCGACCGAGGCATTAGGGACGGAGCAGCTCGCGCGCCTGTGCCGCGGCGAGTGTCATCACCCGAGCGAGAAGCGGCGGCGCATCACGCGCATCGAGGTCGTGCGCATCCGCCCGCAGAACGCTCCCGGCGAAGACGTCGCGCCGCTGATCGAGGATCCGTGGCGCGTGATCGCGTGCGAGCCGAGCGAGGCCGGCTGCGCCGCGACGTTTAGCGATCCCGAGTTCGTGGGCGCCGCGCGCGACACGCTCTACTACGTGCGCGCGATCGAGGAGAAGAGTCTCGCCGTGAACGCCGACTTGCTGCGCTGCGAGCGCGACGGCTCGGGCAAGTGCGTGCGCGTGAAGCCGTGCATCGGCGTGAGCCCGGAGGACGAGTGCCTCGCCGAGACCGAAGAGCGCGCGTGGTCGTCGCCGATCTTCTTGGAGCACGCTCCGGCCGAAGGCGCAGCGGGCGGCGCGATCGCGCGCGCAGAAGGAGTCCAGCGATGAACGAGCGAAACCTACGCAACCTCGCGGATGAGCTGGAGATTCGCGCGCTCGTGGCGCGCTACGCCGACGCGGTGAATCGCGTCGCCGCGGACGACTGGATCGCGACTTGGGCGGACGATGGCGAGTGGCGGCTGATGGGCCAGGTCGTGACGGGCCACGCGGCCCTCGTGCCGTTCTGGAAGAACGCGATGGGGATGTTTCGCTGGGTGATTCAGCTCGTGCACCAAGGCACGATCGCGCTGGACGGCGACCGCGCGACCGCGCGCTTCTACATCAGCGAAGTGGGCGAGCGCGCAGACGGCGCGCGCAGCTCGATGGTGGGCGTCTACAGCGACGAGTGCGTGCGCACGGCCGCGGGCTGGCGCTTCGCGCGCCGCAGCTTCGACGCGCTGTACTGGGGCACGCCCGATCTCGCGGGCAGCGTGTTCGGCTTCCCCGCGGACAAGAATCGTCCCACGCCCTGAGTCCCCTCAGCGGCGCGCGGCCCACTTCCGCGCGTCCTCGCTCGCGCTCCATTGCAGCGCGTTCGCGACGAGCGTGCGGAACGCGGGGTTCGCGTACGCGAGGGGCCCGTCGCCGAGTTCGATCGCGACCACCGGGCTCGCGCCGCACGCATTCGCCCACGCCACGAGATTGCTGCCGCGCGGGTGCGTCCAGCGCGCGCTCTCTTCGGGCGGCGCGAGCGGCGGCGACGTGAAGTTGCGCGCGTCGTAGTCGTAGTCGGCCCGTAACAACGGCGTGACGTCGCGCTCGAACGCGCTCGTCTTGAGATAGATCTCGTCCGTGATCTCGAAGCCGGCGGCGTCGATGCCCGCGAGCACGGGATGCCCCGGCGTGGCGGGGCGCACGCGCACGGTCGCGTTGCGATCGGGCTCGCCCGCGCCGCCGCGGAAGCCGGAGCCCGGCACCTCCGCGTCGCCGAGCTTGCCCGCGCGCAGCATGAACGGCGTGCGCGAGAGCGCGCGCCAGAGCGGCCAGGCGGGCCACGCGACGAGCGCGTGGTTGAGCATCACCACGCCCGTGCCGCGCGCGACGAGCCGCTCGATCGCAGCGCGATACGACGCGCTCGGTTCCACCCAATCGAGCGGTGCGCCTTCCATCGCGAGCCCCGGCAGCGCGATGCCCCACATGTCGTAGAAGAGCACCGCCGCGTAGCGAGCCGCTTCGTCGCTCGCGAGCACGATCTGCGCGGCGGGCTGCTCGACGAGGCACGCCTGCACGCCGGGCAGCGCCTCGACCATCGCCATGAAGGCGCTGCGGTCGTATGCGTGCCCGCCCGCGACGACGAGAACCGGAAGCGGCATTCGCGTGTCTCCTTGTTAGGGAGAGCGTGCCGCAGCGGCGCGGCGGTGCGCTCTCGCGCGCCTATGATGCGCGTTCTTCATCGCCGCGCGCATCCGAGGAGTCGCCGTGTCCGAGCTGCCGAGCCGCACCACTTCACCCGCCGAGTTCCTCGAGCAGTGGCTGCCGCGCGCGTTCGCAGAAGTAGGCCTCCCGCCCGGCAGCGAAGGCCTCGATGTCTCGCTCGGGCTCCTGCTCGAGGGCGAGGGCGGCGGCGAGTGGGTCGTGCGCATCGCCGGCGGCGCAGTCTCGGTGACGCACGGCTCGCGCGGCGAAACGCCGGTGACGTACGTGCAGCGCGTCGCGGATTGGCGCGCCGCAATCTGGGACGGTGCGGGCGGCGCGATCGGCGAGGGCGCCTCACGCTTCTTCCGCCCCGCGGCGCTGCGCGCGACACCCGAGACCGCGGCGCAGCAGATCGCGGCGGCGCCAACGCCGGCAGCGCTCGCCGAGCTCGCGAAGCTCGAGGGCGTGGTGCGCATGGAGGTGACCGGCGGCGCGAGTGGCGACTGGGCGGTCGCGTTCAAGCTCGGCCCCGGCGCGATTCCGAGCGAAGCTACCGCCACGCTGCGCATGACCGCGGACGACGCCGCCGAGCTCGCGAGTGGCGCGCTCGACCCGATGCAGGCGTTCCTCGGCGGCAAAGTCGAGGTGCTCGGCGACATGACGATCGTGCTGCAGATGCAGGCCGCGCAGATGATCGCCGCGGAGGCCGCCGCGGCGGCGCGAGGCTGACGGCGTGCGCGCGCACGCAGGCTGTCGCGACGTTATTTCGGCCGCGCGGGCCTAGCCCCACCGAGGGGCGGGCGCTAATCACTCGCGCCTCCGCGGGGTGGTAGTTCAATCGGTTAGAGCACCGGCCTGTCACGCCGGAAGTTGCGGGTTCGAGTCCCGTCCACCCCGCCAGCTCGCCCTGATGAATCGCCGCGTTGCAAAGGCGATGTCGCTCGGGGTCCAAACGGAGTCCGAGTCCGCTTGCGTCGCGATCTGCCCGCGCGATCGCGTCGATGCGGGTCTCGTTGCTGCGAACGCAGCACGCCGGAACAGTTCCACCAACCGGTGTCACCTCGGCGAGCCGCGCGAGCGCCCCGTGCTCTTGCGATCGCGCTGGCCGAGCGCGCTGAACTCGCACGCGAACGCTCGCCCGCTGCGCGACGCGGTCGCACGCTTCGCGCAGCGGACTCGAGAGCCAGCGATTGGAGTCGCGTCGCCCGGTCGGGACGAAGAGCGGCGCACCTGTTAGGGCGCTCGCGCTTCGCGGCCGCTCGCAGCGCGCCGGCAACTCTCCGGCACGCAACTCGCTGCGTTCGCTCGCTCCCGTGGGGCATTCCTCTAGTCGTGGATTTTGGTGACGAAGAGCACTGGGACTACGGCGCGGAAGCGCCCACTTAGGAGCTCACCATGCTAGGAGCTCACCATGCGGTCCCGATTCGCTGCGCTCGGATTTGGCGTCCGAGCCCAGCTTCGCCGTCTCGATCGGGGCGTCCGCCTTCAGTGGCGCCCAGACCGTCGAGCACTTCGAGGGTCTCGTGGTCGGCCCGAACGTCGGCGCGACGGCGTTCGCGAACATCGTGTCGCCCGGCATCAGCGGCGCCTACGCGTTCGCCTCGGGCGCGATCCTGAATGGCGTGAACCCGGGTCTGTTCGCGAACGGCGCCTTCGTGCACAACACGGCGATCGCTGGCGCGGTGAACGCCTGGGGCGCGAACGGCAGCGTCAGCGCGGCGAGCCAGGTGCCCGACGCGTGGGGCATTCTTTCGAGCTCTTACCTCGGCGCCTTCGACAACGTCGGCGCCGGCAGTGCAATCCTCGACATCTCGTTCTCGCAGGACATGGCGCGCGTCGGCGCGTTCGTGGCGGGCGCGGCGGGCACCAGCATCACGCTCGAGGCGTACGACGCGGTCGGCACGCTGCTCGAGTCGATGACGATCGCGTCGCCGAGCGTCGCGGCCTGGGCGAACAGCTTCGTCGGCCTCGAGCGCAGCGAGGGCATCCGCCGCGTGGTGTTCCGTGGCGCCGACTTCGGCATCGACGGCCTCGCCTTCGAGGCCGCGCCGGCGGTGGACGAGCCCTCGGTGGCGCTGCTCGCCGGCGAGGGCGCGCTGGCCTCTGGACGATGGGCGGCCGCGAGCGCGCGACCGCGCGCGCCCGCCGGTCGGCGTAGCGCTCAGCGCAGCGCGCGCGGACGGCGCGGTGATGCGAGGCCTCGCCGCGCCGCTCGATCTCACCGCGAGCGGCGCTGCTGCAGGTCACCGAGGCTCGCGCATCGGTCGCTCGCTCAGCCGAGATCGAAGCGGTCGAGGTTCATCACCTTCGACCAGGCCGCTACGAAGTCGGTGACGAACCTCGCTTGTCCGTCGCGACTCGCATACACCTCGGCAAGCGAGCGCAGCTGTGAGTTCGAGCCGAACACGAGGTCGACGGTGGTCGCCGTCCACTCGAGGGCGCCCGTCGTGCGGTCGCGCCCTTCGAGCACGCCCTCGGTCGCCGTCCTTCTCCACGCCGTGCGCATGTCGAGCAGGTTGACGAAGAAGTCGTTGCTCAGCGTTCCAAGGCGGCGCGTGAGCACGCCGTGCTTGCTGCCCTCCGTGTTGGCGCCGAGCACGCGCAAGCCGCCCACGAGCACCGTCATCTCGGGTGCGCTGAGCGTGAGCAGCTGCGCCTTGTCCACCAACAACTCGGCCGCGGCACTTTCTGCACCGTTGGCAGTGAAGTTGCGGAAACCATCGGCGCGCGGCTCCAGCACGCCGAAGGATTCGACGTCCGTCTGGTCCTGCGATGCGTCGGTGCGACCCGGCGAGAACGGCACCTTCACCTCGTGGCCCGCCTTCTTCGCTGCCGCTTCCACCGCGGCGCCACCGGCCAGCACGATCAGGTCGGCCAGTGAGATCTTCCTGCCACCGGCGGCCGAGGAGTTGAAGTCGTTCCGCACTCGTTCCAGCACCTTCAGCACCTTGTCCAGCTCCGGCGGCTGGTTCACCGCCCAATCCTTCTGAGGTGCCAGTCGGATGCGCGCGCCATTGGCGCCGCCCCGCTTGTCGCTGCCACGGAAGCTGGCCGCCGAAGCCCAGGCCGTACTCACGAGCTGCGGGATCGAGAGGCCCGAGGCCAGCACCTTCTGCTTCAGCGCAGCGATGTCCTGCTCGTTCACCAGCGGGTGACTCACCGCGGGCACCGGGTCTTGCCAGATCAGCACTTCCTTGGGCACGAGCTTGCCGCGGTATCGCGACCTCGGGCCCATGTCGCGGTGCGTGAGCTTGAACCACGCGCGCGCGAAGGCATCCGCGAAGGCCGCCGGGTCCTTGTGAAAGCGGCGTGAGACTTTCTCGTACGCGGGGTCGAAGCGGAGGGATAGGTCCGCCGTGGTCATCATCGGCGGGTGCTTTTTCGAGGGGTCGTGAGCGCCCGGGATGAGGTGCTCGGGCTTGCAGTTCTTCGCGACCCACTGTTTCGCGCCGGCCGGACTGCGCGTGAGCTCCCACTCGTAGCCGAAGAGCATGTCGAAGTAGCCGTTGTCCCACTTCGTCGGGTTCGGCTTCCACGCGCCCTCGATGCCGCTGGTGATGGTGTGGGCACCTTTGCCGTCGCCCAGGGTGTTGATCCAGCCCAAGCCCTGGGCCTCGATCGGCGCGCCCTCGGGTTCTCGCCCGACGTGGCTCTCGAGCCCAGCGCCGTGAGCCTTGCCGAAGGTGTGGCCGCCCGCGATCAGCGCCACGGTCTCTTCGTCGTTCATCGCCATGCGAGCGAAGGTCTCTCGCACGTCGCGGCCGGAAGCCACGGGGTCGGGGTTGCCGTCCGGGCCCTGCGGATTCACGTAGATGAGGCCCATCTGCACCGCGCCGAACGGGCGCGCGAGCTCACGATCGCCGGAGTAGCGGCTGTTGGGCTTGTCGCTCGTGGCGAGCCACTCGGTTTCGGAACCCCAGTGGATGTCTTGCTCGGGCTCCCAGATGTCGGGCCGGCCGCCCGCGAAGCCGAACGTCTTGAAGCCCATCGACTCGAGCGCCACGTTGCCCGCCAGCACGAGCAGGTCCGCCCAGGAGAGCTTCTGGCCGTACTTCTGCTTGATCGGCCACAACAGCCGGCGCGCCTTGTCGAGGTTGCCGTTGTCGGGCCAGCTGTTCAGCGGAGCGAAGCGCTGCGCGCCGGTGCCTGCGCCGCCGCGGCCGTCGTGAATGCGGTACGTGCCGGCCGCGTGCCAGGTCATGCGGATGAAGAGCGCGCCGTAGTGACCCCAGTCCGCGGGCCACCAGTCCTGCGAGTCGGTCATCAGCGCGCGCAGGTCCTTGGTCACGGCGTCGAGATCGAGAGTCTCGAACTCCTTGGCGTAGTCGAAGCCGACGGGCAGGGGGCTCGACTTCGACGACTGCTGGTGAAGGATCCCGAGGTCGAGCTGGTTGGGCCACCAATCGCGGTTGCTGCGGCCCCCGGCGGCCATGGTGTGATGGAACGGGCACTTCGCTTCGCTCGACATGATGTTCATCCCCTCGAACCGGCGCGGTCGGCTTCGAGTCGCCGCGCAGTCTCTGTCGCTTGGGCCGAATTGCCTGCGACTCCGAACTATCGAGCGCGCCCGTTGATCGGGCCAAGACAACTTCTCGATGACTTCGATAGGCTGCGCCTATCATGAAGCTCGACGCTCACGCCTTCTCGCTGCGCCAGCTCCAGTACGCCGTCGCGGTGGCGGACGCGCTCTCGTTCCGGCGCGCCGCCGAGCGCTGCCACGTCTCGCAGCCCGCGCTCTCGGCGCAGCTCGCGCTGCTCGAGGGCGCGCTCGGCGTGCGCCTGTTCGAGCGCGACCGCCGGCACGTCGTGCTCACGCCGGCGGGCACGCTCGTGGTGGAACGCGCGCGGGCGCTGCTGCGCGACGCCGACGATCTCGTCGGTCTCGCCACGCGCGCCGGCGACCCCCTCGCCGGAACGTTGCGCGTCGGCGTGATCCCGACGCTCTCCCCGTACCTGCTGCCCGAGATCGCGCCCGCGCTGCGCGCGCGCTTCCCGCGCCTCACGTTGCTGTGGAGCGAGGACAAGACCGCGAGCCTCGTGGCCCAGCTCGATCGCGGCGACCTCGATGCGGCGCTGCTCGCGCGCGAGGCGGCGCTCGGCGACGTCGAGGGAGAGCCGATCGCGCGCGATGCGTTCCTGCTCGCGCTGCCGCCGCGGCACCCGCTCGCGACCGCGCGGGAGCCGCTCACGCCGAAGGCGCTGCGCGACGAGCCGGTGCTGCTGCTAGACGACGGCCACTGCTTCCGCGACCAGGCGCTCTCGTTCTGCGAGCGCGCGCGTGCGCAGGAGCTCGAGTTCCGCGCGACGAGCCTCTCGACCCTATCGCAGATGGTGGCGAGCGGAGCGGGCGTGACGTTGCTGCCCGAAGTCGCTGCGCGCAGCGAGGCCGCGCGCGCCAAGCTGAAGCTGCGCCGCTTCGCCGCTCCCGAGCCGGGGCGCACCGTGGCGCTCGTGTGGCGCAAGCGTTCCGCGCTCGCGCCGTCGCTGCGCAAGGTCGCCGAAGTGCTACGCGCGGCGTATCCGGCGAAGGCGCTCGGCAAACGTCCGCGCTGAAACGCTTCGGCCCCCGTCGCCGCGCGCTATCGGCCCTGCATGCGCTGAGAGAAGTCCCAGTGCGTCGCACGCACGGCCGTGAGTGCGAGCGCGACCTCCGGCTCGTCGCGCGAGAGCAGCCAGCGCGAGAACGGCGTCGGAGCTTCGCCGAGGTAGCGGGACGCGAGTCGCCCCAACAACTCCTTGCCGCGCTCGGGCACGACCCGCGCGAGCGCGCGCCCGCGCACGCCGCGGTACGGCACTTCGTTCGTCGAGACCTCGAAGCCGCAGCGCGGCTCGCGCGCGAGCCACGCGGCCGCCTGCGCGCGTGCCGGCGTCGCGCACCACAGCGTGTCGCCCTCGCGCAGGAACCAGAGCGAGACGAGCGCGGGCCAGCCGGCGGCATCGGTGCACGCGATGCGCACCGGCACGCATGCGGCATCCAGTAACTCACGCGCCGCGGGTGAAAGCTGCTCGCTCACGGCGCGGCGCGCCGGCGCGGGAACAGCGCAGCGGGTTCGCGCGCGAGACCGAGCGCAGTGCAGACCGCCTCCGCCGCGCGCCGCCCCGAGCGGAGCGCCCCGTGCAGCGAACCCATGTCGCGGTGATCGCCGCACGCGAACAGCCGCGGCCCGAAGCGCACCTCGCGCTCGACCGGCTGCAGCGCGCCCACGAGTTGTTGGGGGAGCGCATGTGCGATGCGGTCGACGCGCAACAGACGCCACGCATCCACTTCCACACCGAACCACCCGCGCAGCTGCGCGCACGCGTCGCGCGCGAGCTCCGCGTCGCTCGCGCTCGGCACGCCGATCACGCTCGCCGAGACGAGCGCGCTGCCCGCGGGCGCGTAGCTCGGCGCCACCGCGCTCGGCACGCACACGTGATTCACCGGGCCGCTGCCCTCGGCGTCGAGCACGAGCAGCGGCGCGCCCACGGGGTCGCGCTCCGCCGCGAACGAGAGGCACGTCGTCGCGTTGTGGCGCAGCGCGGGCAGGGTGGGCAGGAAGCTCCGCGCGCTCTCGCCGTCGGTGGCGATCACCACCGCGCTCGTCTCGAAGCGCTCGCCCGCGACGCGCACGCCGCCCGACTCGATCGACTCGACCGGCGCGTTCACGCGAATCGCGCCATCGGGAAGCCGCGCCGCAAGCTGCCGCGGGATCGCCTCCATGCCCTCGGCGGGAAGCGTCGCTTCGCCGAGCGCGAAGTGGCGAAACGCGAACTCGAGAAAGCGGCTCGAGCTCGCGAGGTCGCGCTCGAGGAACACGCCCGCGAAGAACGGGCGGAAGAAGTGCTCGATCGCGCGCTCCGAGAAGCCGCGCGCGCGCAGGCGCTGGAGCGCGCTCTGCTCGGGGCGCTCGTAAAGCGCTTCGAGCGAGCCGCGCGTCGTGTGCTGGCGGAGCGCGCCGACGCGCAGCTGGTCGGCGAGCGGCATCACGGGCGAGCCGAACAGGCGCGTCAGCTCGCGCGGGTGCCGCAGCGGATCGATCACGTCGGCGAACGCGCCGCCGACTCTCACGCGCGCGCCCGGTAGAAACGCGCCGAGCTTCAGCGCAGGGAGATCGACCAGCGCCTGCACTTCGGGATAAGCGGTCGACAACACCTGAAAGCCGCGATCGATCTGGAAGCCGTCGACGCGGTCCGTGCGCACGCGCCCGCCCACGCGATCGGACGCCTCGAACACGCGCACCGCCGCGCCGGCTTCGTACAGGTGCAGCGCGCACGCGAGCCCCGCCACGCCGCCGCCCACGATCGCCACCGGTGCGGCGTTCATCGCACGTCGTCAGTCATTGGGCCCTCACTTCCAGAGCAGCGGCCACACGATCGCGTCGAGCAGCACCGTCTGCACGCTGAACGCCGCGGCGCCGAGCGGCGCAGCGATTCGCCACGCGCCCGGCAGCATCGCGCTGCGCGTGGTGGCGAGCAGCGCGAGCGAGCCCGCTGCGACGAGCCAGAGATCGAGCACCACGAGCGCGAACGGAATCGCGCCGTCGAGGTGCCACTTCGTGAGCGGCAACCACAGAATCGAGCCCGCGAGCACTGCCGCGAACATCGCGAGGAGGCGCGGCGCGCTCGCTGCGTGCAGGAAGAGCGCCGGCGCGAACACGAAGTAGCCCGCGGCCGCGACGAACATCCACGCCGTGTAGACACCCCGCAGCCCAGGCGGGACGCCGCCCCACATCGCGGCGACCGCATCTGGCCAGAACGCGAAGCCGTAGACGTAGGAGCCGAGCACGGCGGGGCCGAGCGCGAGCTGAAGCAGGAGGAAGCGGCGTTGGTCGCGGGACATCACGTGACTATGCCCTGACAATTCGCGCTGCCTAGCTGCCGCGCGAGTGGTTTCGGGGAGCGCCAGATCACCCAGTTGAAGTCTCAGTTTTGTCTAGATTTAATCTTGACATCCGTTGCGCTTCGAAGCAACCTCATTTTTCGGAAGGGACGAGCTCGTCCCCTCCTGGAGGTGCCCGCGGTGAGCTGGAAGCGCTGGATCCCGATCGCTGCCGTCCTGCTCTGCGCGCTCGCCGCGAGCGCGAGCGTCGAGGGCGCGCGACGGCTCACGTTCGACGTGTTTCTCGACGAACGGCCGATCGGCGTGCAGCGCTTCGGGCTCGAGACGACATCGAACGGGCTTCGCGTCGAGGTCGACGCGGCCTTCCAGCTCAGGGTGCTGCGCATCACCGCGTTCTCGTACGAGCACCGCAACGTCGAGCTGTGGCGCGACGGTTGTCTGCACTCGATCGAGTCGCGCACGAACTCGAACGGCACGCCCTATCGCGTGAAGGGAAGCGCCGCAGGCGACGCGTTTCTCGTGTCGAACGGCGCGGGCGAGCAGCGGCTGGCCGAGTGCGTCGGGACCTTCGCCTATTGGGACAAGCGCGAGCTGCTCCAGCGCTCGAAGCTGCTCAACTCCCAGACTGGTGACTACGTGAACGTCGCGGCGCGCGCGCTCGGCCCCGGCAAGCTGAAGCTCGGGGACCGCGAGCTGCCGGTAGAGCGCTACGAGCTGCGCGGCCGCGATCTCGCGATTCAGCTTGCCTACTCGGCCGAGACCGGGGAGTGGGTCGCCCTGGACAGCGAGGTCGCTGGCGGGCGCACGTTGCGTTACCGGCGCAGCGCCGGGGAGCTGCGGGAGTTCGATCGAGCGGGCCTGGTCGGGACTCGCTGAGGGCCCGGATGGAAAGACCGCAGGCCGCGATCTTCGCTCGCGTCCGCAGGCGAGTGGCAATCGA
The DNA here is from genome assembly GCA_016875395.1 of Deltaproteobacteria bacterium. NCBI lineage: Bacteria > Pseudomonadati > Myxococcota > Myxococcia > Deltaproteobacteria bacterium. The sequence continues at coordinate 83,631 of VGRF01000009.1, forward strand.
GATCGGCGCCTTCACACTGCGCGCGTGAACACCGTCCACTGGTTCCGCGCCGATCTACGCCTCGCCGACAACACCGCGCTCTCGGAAGCCGCGGCGCGCAGCGAGCGCCTCGCCTGCTTGTTCGTGCTCGACGACGCGCTGCTCGCGAGCCCGCGCATGGGCGCGGCGCGCCTGCGCTTCCTGCGCGGCTGCCTCGAAGCGCTCGCCGCGGATCTCGCGAAGCGCGGCCATCGACTCGCGCTGCGCCGCGGCGATCCGCGCCGCGCCGTCGCCGCGTTCGCACGCGAGGTGGGCGCGCAGCGCGTGTTCTGGAATCGCGACACCACGCCGTACGCGCGCCGCCGCGACGCCGCGGTGGAGGCGTCGCTCGCGAAGGCGGGCATCAGCGCGCACGCGTGCAAGGACCGCGTCGTGTTCGAGGGCGCGGAGCTGCGCACCGGCGAAGGGCGGGGCTATCAGGTCTTCACGCCGTTCCGCAATCGCTGGCTCGCGCGCTTTCGCGAGGCCGCGCTTCCCGAGCCGAGGCCCCTGCGCCTCCCGGCGCCGCTCGCCGCGACCGAGCGCGCCGAGCTGTTAGGGGCGCTGGCGCGCTTCGACGAAGGCGTCCCGCTGCCACCCGCCGGAGAGGCCGCCGCGCGCCGCCGTCTCGCGCAGTTCTGCACTCGCGCGATCGGTGCGTACGCCGAGGCGCGCGACATCCCCGGCATCGACGGCACCTCACGCCTCTCGCATCACCTGCGCTTCGGCACGCTCTCAGCACGCGCGTGCGTGCGCGCCGCACAGGACACGGCGCTCGAGCATCCGCAGCTGCGCGGCGGCGCGATGAAGTGGCAGGACGAGCTGATCTGGCGCGAGTTCTACGCCGCCGTGCTCGAAGAACATCCCCGCGTCCTCACGCGCGCGTTTCGCCCCGAGTACGACGCCGTGCGCTGGAACGAAGACCCGAGCGGCTTCGCCGCCTGGTGCGCCGGCCGCACGGGCTATCCCATCGTCGACGCCGGCATGCGTCAGCTCGTCGCGACCGGCTGGATGCACAATCGCGCGCGCATGATCGCCGCGAGCTTCCTCACCAAGGACCTGCTCGTCGACTGGCGTCGCGGCGAGCACTTCTTCCTCCAGCACCTCGTCGACGGCGATCCCGCCAGCAACAACGGCGGCTGGCAATGGAGCGCGTCCACCGGCACCGACGCGCAGCCGTATTTCCGAATCTTCTCTCCCACCGCCCAAGGCGAACGCTTCGACCCCACCGGCGCCTTCGTCCGGCGCTGGATCCCGGAGTTGCGCGACGTGCCTGACAAGCTCGTGCACCGCCCCTGGGAGGCCCCGATGCTCGCGCCGGAGTATCCGGCGCGTGTGGTGATGCACGAGGAGAGGAGGGTGGAAGCGGTGCGGAGGTTCGAGGCGGTGAGGAAGCGAGCGTGAGTGGACGACCCGAGTCGGCTGAACGGCCCATCCGCGTCGGCATCTCCTCCTGCCTGCTCGGCAGCGAGGTGCGCTGGGACGGCGGGCACAAGCGCGAGCGCTTTCTCACCGACGTGCTCGCGCCGTTCGTCGAGTGGGTGCCGGTGTGCCCCGAGGTGGAGCTCGGGATGGGGATCCCGCGCGAGCCGGTGCACTTGTCGCGCGCCTCGGGCGAGCTGCGCATGCTCGGCACGCGCAGTGGCGAGGACTGGACGCGGCGCATGGAGGCGCTCGCCGCACAGCGCACGCGCGCGCTCGAGAGTCTCGACCTGTGCGGCTACGTGCTGAAGAAAGACTCGCCGAGCTGCGGGATGGAGCGCGTGAAGGTGCGGCTCGAAGGCGGCCACGCGAGGCGCGACGGGAGCGGCATGTTCGCCGAGGAGTTGTTACGGCGCTTTCCCACGCTGCCGGTGGAGGAGGAAGGGCGCCTCAACGATGCGCCGCTGCGCGAGAACTGGATCGAGCGCGTCTTCGCCTACCACCGCCTGCGCGCGCTCTTCGCGGAGCGCTGGACGCTGGCGCAGCTCGTGGCGTTTCACGCCGCGCACAAGCTGCAGCTGCTCGCGCACTCGCCCGAGGCGTATCGCTCGCTCGGCCGACTCGTGGCCGCGGCGAAGTCGCACGGTCGCGCCGAGCTGCGGGACGCCTACGAGCGCGGCTTCATGGACGGCCTCGCCTCGCGCGCGACCCGCGGGCGCAACGTGAACGTGATGGAGCATTGCATCGGTTATCTGCGCGATCGCGTCGAGGCGCCGGTGCGCGCATCGATCGCGCACACGATCGCCGACTATCAGGCGGGCCTCACGCCGCTGATCGTGCCCGTGACGATGCTGCGCCACTACGTGCAGCAGCTCGGGATCGAGTACCTCGCGCAGCAGACCTACCTCGACCCGCATCCGAAGGAGCTGATGCTGCGCAATCACGTGTGAGCTGCTCGCTCGGTCACTTCGCTCGCCCGCGGCTCGCTGCGCGCTTCGCTTGCTAGGCGAGCCCGAGCTCCGTGGCGCGGCTCTCGAGCCGCGCGAGCGCTTCCTTCTCGATCTGCCGCACGCGCTCGCGCGAGACTCCAAGCTCGTCCGCCAGCTCCTGCAGCGTGCGCTCCTCGCGGCCGCCCAGCCCGAAGCGCGCTTCGAGGATTTGCCGCTCGCGCGGAGGCGCTCCGTCGAGCAAGCGGTACACGCCCTCGCAGCGCGCGCGCTCCTCGACCCGCTGGTCTGCCGGGATCGCCTCGGCGTCGGCGAGGGTCTCGGCGAGCGAGCGCTCGATTTGCGCAGAGACGGGCGCATCCAGCGCGACGGCGCGGCGCGGGCTCGTCGCGGCGAGCGCGTAGCGCGCGGGGGAGACGCCGGCGGCGCGCCCTAGCTCCTCTCCGGTCGGCACCCTGCCGAGCCGCCGCGTGAGCTGCTCTTCGCGCTCGCGCAGCTTGCGCTGGTCGTTCAGCACGCCGTCGGGAAGCGAGATCAAGCTCAGCTCGCGTCGCGTACCGCGTTGCAACGCCTGCACGATCCACCAGCCTGCGTAGGTCGAGAAGCGGAAGCCGCGCGTGTCGTCGAACTTCTCGACGGCGCGCAGCAGGGCGATGTTGCCTTCTTGAATCAGATCCGCGAACGGCACGTCGCCGTGGCTGAAGTCCTTCGCGATGTGGATGACGAGGCGCAGGTTGTGCTTCGCGAAGGTTCCGCGCGCACTCAGGTAGGCCTCGCGCTGGAGCGCGGCCTCGCGCGCCCACGCGGCGGCCTCGCTGCGTGCGAGGCCGAAGCAGCGCGCCGGTGCGTCCGAAGCGAGCGCCTTGGCTTCGAGCGCTCGCGACCACTCGATCAGGAGTGGCGTGCGCGGATCGAGCTTCTCGAAGAGCGCGGCGCTGCGCTCGCGCGCGCGTTCTCGCTCGCGCGTGTTCGCGCAGCGCAGCGTGAGCGGGAGCAGCTCGCCCAGCTCTCGCGCGATGCGTGCAAGCTCCGCGGGAATCGGCGCGCCTTGCTCGTAGCGCTCCGAGAGCAGCTCGGGCACCAGCGTCTTCGCTTCTCGCTCGCGCCACGCGCAGATCAGGCGCTTCACTACGCCCGGTACGTGCGCCAGCGCGGCGCGCAGGCCCTCGCGCCCGGCGCGCATCGCACGCGCGAGCTCCACTTCCTGTCCGGCCGTGAGCACCGGCGTCGCGTGGATGTCTCGCAGGTAGTAGGCGAGCGCTTCGTCTCCGGCCCCGTGTGGCGGGAGCGCAGCCCCTCGTCGCGAGCGTCTTCCTCGCATGCGATTGCGGCTGATGGTCGGCACGGCGTTCCTCACGATGGGCGCGCGAGGTTCAATGGCTGGCGCGAAGGGTTCCTCCCGCAACGCGGCTCACCGCGTTGTGGGCGTGCAGGCTCTCCTGGTGCTCCACCACGACGGCGTGCCCGAGCACTCGTGGGTCGCTCCCCAACAGGTGGTGGATGCGGCGCGCGGCGTCTTCGCAGAACATCGGGTTCGCGCCGTTGCGCCGCGCGAACTCCTGCTCGTCCATGCGCTTCACGGCCGCCTGCACCGGTGTCTCGAGGCACGCTTCCAGGCGATCGATCAGCCCGGCGAGCGAGGGCGCGTGATCCGGCGCCACCTCGACGCGCACGTCGGCGTGGCTGCGCTGGCTGTGCGGCGTCGCGGTGATGCCGTCCGCGCTCTCGAGCCACGCGGCGATCTCGCCCGCCTCGAGGGGCGCGAGGTCGCCGAAGCGCTCGAGGAAGCGATCGCGCACGTGCTGCCGCGCGAGCGCCGCCGAGCACGGACACGTGCTCGAGTAGGTCACGCGCACGCGCAGCTCGCAGCGCACGCGACCGCGCTCGAGCGTCGCGCTCATCTCCGCGGGGTAGCTGCGCCAGCCGCGGAAGCCGCTCAGCAGGGCGGGGCGCTTCAGCAGGTACTCGAAGCGCGCGTTCACCTGCGCGCCGCGGCTGATGTCCGCGTGGGAAGCGACGAAGCCGCGCACCAGCGTTTCGAGCGTCGTGAGGGTGAGCAGTTCCTTCTCGAGAGTCTCCTGCGCGAGCAGGAACAGGCGCGACATGTGGATGCCCTTCGCGCGCGGGTCGTCGAGGCTCACGAAGGCGTCGACGCGCGCGGGCACGCGGCTCGCGACGCCGTCGGGCGTCGCGAGCCGCACCGGCAGCTCGATCTCGGTCATGCCGACGCGATCGAGGCGTCCGCCCACGGCGGCGTGGTGGTCGAGGGCGATGTCGATCAGCGCGGGGGCGGCTGCCATGGCGTTCTCTTTCGGTTGGGGGTTGCGTTTTGTCTAGATAAAAACTAGACACGTATTCATGCCCGAGCAAGCCCAATCTCGATTGATTCTGCTGACCGGCGCCACCGGCTACGTCGGCGGGCGCCTGCTGCGCGTGCTCGCCGAGCGGGGCGACCGCGTGCGCTGCTTCACGCGGCGCCCCGCGGCGCTCGCGGGGCGCGTGCCGGCGGGCGTCGAGATCGAGGGCGGCGATTGTCTCGATGCCGCCGCGGTCGAGCGCGCCTGCCGCGGAGTGAGCGTGGCCTACTACATGGTCCACTCGATGGGCCTTGGCGCGGAGTTCGAGGCGCGCGACCGCGCCGCCGCCGAGGCGTTCGCCCGCGGTGCGCGCGCCGCCGGGGTGGGGAGGATCGTCTACCTCGGCGGCCTCGCGGACGAGAGCGCGCCGCTCTCGCCCCATCTGCGCAGCCGTCTCGAAGTGGGCCGCATCCTGCGCGAGAGCGGCGTGCCATGTGTGGAGCTGCGCGCTTCGATCGTGCTCGGCTCGGGCAGCCTCTCGTTCGAGCTCGTGCGCTCGCTCGTGGAGCGGCTGCCCGTGATGGTCACGCCGCGCTGGGTCGAGACGCCGGCGCAGCCGATCGCGATCACGGACCTGCTCGAGATCCTCGTGCGCGCGCGCGACGTGGCGCCGGGCGTGTACGAGATCGGCGGCGCGGAGCGCACGAGTTATCAGGGGCTGATGCGCGAATACGCGCGCCAGCGCGGCCTCTCGCGCTGGATGCTCCGCGTGCCGGTCCTCACGCCGGGGCTCTCTGCGCTGTGGCTCGGCCTGGTGACGCCGGTTTTCGCGCGCGTGGGACGCCACCTGATCGAGAGCATCCGCACCGCCACGGTCGTGAACCGCCCGTGCCAGGAAGTGTTCGGCATCGCGCCGCGCAGCGTCTCCGAGGCGATCGCCGAGGCGCTCGCAAACGAAGACAGCGAGCACGCGGAGACGCGCTGGACGGATGCGCTCTCGTCTTCCGCGATCTCGCCCCGCCGGTTCGGTGGCGCCGACTTCGGCCGTCGGCTGATCGACGCGCGGGAGCTGTTCGTTCCGGCAGCGCCGGAGCAGGTGTTCGCTGCGGTCGAGCGCATCGGCGGTGCGGCGGGCTGGTACGCGTACGACTGGCTGTGGCGGCTGCGCGGCGCACTCGATCTGATCGCGGGCGGCGTCGGCCTGCGCCGCGGGCGCGCGCACCCCACGCGGCTGCACGTGGGCGACGTCGTCGACTGCTGGCGCGTGGAAGCGCTGGAGCCCGGTCGGCGCCTGCGCCTTCGCGCGGAGATGAAGCTGCCCGGCCGCGCTTGGCTCGATTTCGAGGTGGAGCCGGCGCCGAGCGGTGCGCGGCTGCGCCAGGTCGCGAGCTTCGACCCGCGCGGCGTCGCGGGCCTCGCGTACTGGTTCTCGATCTATCCCGCTCACGCCTTCGTGTTTCGCGACATGCTGCGCGGCGTCGCCGCGCATGCGCTCGCGAGCCGTAACTGAGGAGACGCCCATGGCCCGCTATCTCGCGACGATCGATCTGCCCCTCACGTGCGATGCCGCGTTCGACGCGCTCGCGGATTTCTCGACGACCGAGCGCTGGGATCCGAGCGTCGTGCGCGCGCGCCGCCTGACGCGCGGCGCCGTCGCCGAAGGCGCGCGCTTCGAGGTGGTGGTGCGCGTGCTCGGCGTCGAGAGCGCGCTCGAGTACGAGCTCGTCGTTGCGGAGCGCCCGCATCGCATCGTGCTGCGCGCGCAGCAAGGCGCGCTCACGTCGCTCGACGAGATCACGCTCGCACCGCGCGGCGAGGGCGTGCGCGTCACCTACGACGCGCGCATCGAGTTGTCCGGACTCGCTCGCGCGCTCGATCCGCTGCTCGATGCCTGGTTCCAGCGCAGCGGCGCGCGCTCCGTGGAGGGAATGCGGCGCGCGCTCTCGGCGCCGGCTCAGGCGCCGAGGGCGGCTTCCGCGAGGTTGCGCAGCGGAATGCGCGCACGCAGCCGGGCGCACAGCAAGAACGTCCCCGCGAACTTGCGCTGAAGGAAGAGCGTCTCGGGCGGCGGCGGCCGCCGATGACCGGCGTCGAACGCGAGCGAGAGCGCGGCGTTGCGCAGGCGTTCGGCGAGCGACGAACGTCCGAAGTCGTAGACGCCGCGCGCCGCGAACGGCTCGCAGCTCGCTTCGAGAAGGTCGACCACCGCCTCGAGCCGACGCTCGCCGTCGCCATCTGCGACGAAGCCGAGACTCGTCGCGAAGTGGCGCATGCCCTCGCGGTCGCCGCGCATCGCCGAGCGCAGCAGGAGCGCGTAGCCGTCCGCGAGGCGCTTCGAGACGGGATGCGCCGCGCCGAGATCGATCAGGCCGAGGCGCTGCGACTCCGACAGCCACAAGTAGTTCGCGAAGTTCGGATCGCTCTGCACGAAGCGCAGCGAGAACACCTCGCGCAGTAACAAGCGGTAGAGCGCCGTGCCGACGGCGTCGCGTGCGGCCTGCGGTTGTTCTGGAGCGCACAGCTCCTCGAGCGGAGCTCCGGGCAAGTACTCCATCGCAAGCACACGGCGCGTGGTGAGCTCGGGACGCGGGCGCGGCACCGCGAGCCTGGGCTCGTCCGCGAGCAGCTCCGCGTAGCGCGCGAGGTGTTTCGCTTCGAGGCGGTAGTCCGCCTCGCGGTGGAGCTGCCGCTTCGCCTCCGTGGCGAGCGCGGCGAGGTCGACGTCTCGCGGCAGCAGCTGCGACCAGCGCAGCGCGCGCACGAGCGCGTCGATGTCGCTGTCGATGCTGTCGGCCACGCCGGGAAACTGGATCTTCACGGCGAGCGCTGCGCCGTCGAGCGCCGTCGCGCGGTGAACCTGACCGATCGACGCGGCAGCCACGGGCTCGAGGTCGAACGACGCGACGCGCGTGCGCCACTCGCGTTTCCACTCTTTCTCGAGTACGCGCAGCAGCTGCGTCTCCGGCATCGCGTCGCCATCGGCGCGCAGCGCCGCGATCGCTTCCGCGAACTCGGGCGGCAGGAACTCGTCTCCTTCGAGCGAGAGCAGCTGCCCGAGCTTCATCGCCGCGCCGCGCAGGTGCGCGAGCCGCTCGGCGAGGCGCCGCCCGTTCGCCGGGGTGAGCAGTGCGCTCCACGCCGCGTTTTCGCGGCGGCCCACCAGCCGCCGCGCCTGTTCGAGCACGCCCCCGAGCGCGAGCTCGCCCGCGAGCACGCCGACGCGGCTCACGCGCTCGAGCGCGCTGCGCGGCACGCGCGAGCGCCGGCGGGGCGGAGCGGCGCTCACGCCGCGCGGTCCTCGGCGCCGCCCGCGATCGCCTTCTCCACGTAGCGCCACAGGGCTGCGCGCTCGCGCGCGCTCTCGCGCGTCCACGGCAAGAAGTGCTCGCTGCGGCGTTTGCGATCGAAGTAGAACGCGCCTTCTTCGAGCTTCTCGCGCGGCGCGGCGGCAAGCCAGACGATCGTGTCCGCACCCTCCGCGGGTGTTCGCAGCAGCGCCTCCGTCACGCGCCGGAAGCGCGGCAGCGAAGACGCGACCGCCGGCGTGTCCGCCCAGCCGGGGTGCATCGAGACGGAGCAGACGCTCGTCTTCGCGAGCTTGCGTGCCCACTGCTCCGCGAGCGCGACCTGCATGCGCTTGGTCTCCGCATACGCGAGCCCGCCGTCGTAGGCGCGCTTCGTCCACTGCGGATCGTTCAGGTCGAGCTTGCGCGTGTACATCCCGCCCGACGAAACCCAGATCAGCCGCGCGTCGTCCGAGCGCTCGAGCGCCGGCCGTAACAACTGGGTCAGCAGCTGCGGACCCGCGACGTGCGTCGCGAAGGTGAGCTCGAAGCCGTCGCGCGATTCGCCGCGCTCGTCGGGGAGCACGCCCGCGTTGTGGACGAGGATGTCGAGGCGCTGCGCCGCGAGGCGCGGCGCGACTGCGCGCACGGCGGCGAGGTCCGACACGTCGAGCACCTCGAGCGAGATCTTGCGGCTGCCCGTGCGTTCGCGGATGGCGTCGCGCGCGGCGATCCCGCGTTCCTCGTTGCGGCACGCGAGCACGACCTCCGCGCCGAGATCCGCGAGCGCGAGCGCCGTCTCGAAGCCGATGCCGGAGTTCGCGCCCGTGACTACGGCGCGCTTCCCGCTCAGGTCGCGGTCGAGGTCATCGGGATCGAAGCCGAGCGCGTGGCGCGCGAAGCCGGTGCGGTCGAACGAGAACAAGATCGTGGGATCGAGCACGCGCGAGAGCGCGTTCGCGGCACGAACCACGCGCGGCGAGGGTGAGCTTTCCTCTCGCAGCGCGGGCGCGTCGGGCGCGAGCGCGGCGAGGATGTCCTCCGTCGCTGCGTGGTCGCCCGCTTCGCGCGAAACGTGGCGCAGCGTGAGCGACCCATCCTGGCGCACTACCAGCACGCCTCCGAGCTGGAACGGGTCGCCCTGCACGGCGCCTTGCCGGTAGCCGCCGCGCAGCGCGCGCAACGCGTTCGTCGCGAGGCGCGGCGAGAGCAGCTCGCTGCGGCCGCGCCGCATGCCCGCCGCGCGATACGAGCGCAGCCCGGGGTCGACGAGCAGCACGACGTCGTCCGGCAAGCCGATGTCTTCGCGGAATGCGCGGGCAAATTCCGCGGTGCCATTGCCGATGATGGCGAGGTCGCCGCCTGCGGCGCGGATCTCGGGAAGCTTGTCGCGCAACTGCGCGACTTGTTCGCGGCAGAACATTCAACCGAAGTGGCGCACCCAGGCGATCACGACCTTGCGCTCCCGCCACAGCTCGGCGAGCGCGAGCTCGCCACCTTCTGCGCGCGCGAGCGAGAGGGCGGCGAGTCGAAGCGAAGTTCTCATGGAATCTCCTGGGTGGGCGGAAGCTCGCGGGCGCGCGCGCTCCGCGGGTCGCGTCAGCGGGGTCTTGCGCTCGACGGAGCCTGTTCCGAAGTCTCGGCGGCCGTCTCAGCGCGCGGTGAGCCGTCGAGGAAGCGCTCACGCACGAACGTGTAGGCGCCGCCGAAGGCCATGAACAGAACTCCGCAGCCCCAAGCGAAGAGGTCCGAGTCAGTCATTTCGGAGTCCTCCGAGCAGCAAGCTCCCCGCAGACAAGATCGACGGCACCCAGACGCCGACGAAGATCCCGCGATCGTGGTCACCGGTGAAGTAGAAGTAGACCGAGAGCAGGAAGGAAAGCCCTGCGGCGCCGAAGAACCACGCCTTCGTCGTAACGAGGGTCTTGTCGACGGAGACCATCTCGTCTCCCCGAGCTCGCGAATTGGCCATTGTTGTCGTCCTTTTTTGTCTCGAGCTCTCGGCCGCACGATGCGGTCGCTCCCGAGCTGTCCATATGGATAACGGAAGAACGGCTTGTTGTCTATATTTTTTATAGACAAAATTTGGGCTGCTCGACAGGCTCGGCAGGGGCCAGGGCCAGGCCAGAGGACCAAGTCGATCCCTTCACCAAGGGGGCTGGTTTGAGGCGAGCTTCGCGCCCAGTGCTTGCGCCAGACCGTCGATGGCCTGCAAACCACACGGGGCTTGCTCGGTGGCGACTGCTCGTTGCCTTTGAACGCAGAACGCGAGTCGCGCTGCGAGCTCACTCCGTGAGCATCGCGCGCAAGAACCAGGCGTTCTTCTCCAGCTCGAGCACCGCGGCGGTGAGTAGGTCCGTGGTGTCGTCGTCGCCGAGCTCGAGGGTGACCCCGCGGGCGCTGCGCAGCCCCGCCGCGTGCTGCTCGAAGCGCTCGGCGAGCAGCTTCACGTGGACGAGATCGCGGCTCGCGGTGTGCGGGTACTCGGGCAGTCGAGAGGAGCGCGCGACGCAGCGCGCGGTGCCGTGGATCTGCGCGCCGAGTGCCACTGCCCGCTCGGCGAGCGCGTCGTTGTGCGCGGCGAGCCCGAGCGCGAACTGCTCGAACAGCGGATGGAGGGCCGCGAAGTGCGGACCCTTCACGTTCCAATGCGCGACCTTCAGCTGGCCGTGCAGGTCGAGGCCGTCGAGCACGCAGGCGTGTAATGCGGCAGCGACCTGCTCGCGGTCTTTCTCGGGAAACGGGATCGGGCTCTGGTACATGACGATCTCCTCTTCGTTCGGGCGCAAGCCGTAATCAGCGTGCTTCGACGCAGGGGCGCGAGCGGCGCGCGCGCGTCGCGCTCGAAGCGCACGATCTCGCGCACGTGCTCGCGTGACCCCCGAGCTGCCGCGCGGCCTCGAACAGCGTGACGTCGTGATGCGGGCCCAATCGGTGGGCGCACGCGAGCCCCGTGATCCCTGCGCCGACGATCGCGATCTTCATCGCGTCGCCTCGCGCGGGCCCATCAGCACGTGGGATACCCACCACTCCTGGCCGTCGCGGTAGCCGAACAGCTCCGAGCAGCCGAGGAAGAAGAGCCGCCAGCGCTGCAGCCAGAGCCGTTCGTTCCCCGCGCCGTACGTCTCGCGGAGGATCGGCAACGCCTTGCGGGCGTTGCGATCGAGCTCGGCGAGCCAGGCGTCGCTGGTCTTGCGGTAGTGCGTCCCGCTCACGCGCCAGCGCCGGCGCACCGCGAGGTCGTCCTGAAACGCGAGCAGCCAGTCGTCGGAAGGCATCATGCCGCCCGTGAAGAAGTGGCGGCCCATCCAGTTGGCTTCGCCCTCGGTCTCGTACGGATACGCGGCGCTGCGGTGGGCGAAGTGGTGGACGAAGAGCAGGCCGTCGGGTGCGAGCCAGCGCGCGATGCGGGCGAGCAGGGCGCCGTGGTTGCGCACGTGCTCGAACATCTCGATCGAGACGACGCGATCGAAGCGGCCCTCCGCCTCGAAGCGGTTCACGTCTTCGGTGACGACTTCGAGATTGCGCAGGCCTTCGCGGTCGGCGCGCCGCCGGATGAACTCCGCTTGGCCCTTCGAGTTCGACACGGCGAGCACGTGGGAGCCGCGGAAGTGGCTCGCGCACCAGAGCGCGAACGAGCCCCAGCCGCAGCCGAGGTCGAGCACGCGCTGCCCGTCGCGCAGCTGCGCGCGCTCGGCCGTGAGCGCGAGCATGGCGCGCTCGGCGTCTGCGAGATCCTGCGTGGTCTCGCCCCAATGTGCACAGCTGTACTTGAGGTGAGGGCCGAGCACGAGCTCGAAGAAGGCCGCGGGAACCTCGTAGTGCTGGCGGTTCGCCGCGTCCGTCGCGAGCGCGACCGGGGAACGGCGCGCGTCCGCGAGAAACGCCTGATGGCGCTCGCTCTCGCGCTCACAGTCGGCGGCTTCGATTTCGCGCAGGCGCTCGCGGAGCAGCGAACGGATGCCCGCGCGGACGACGAAGTCCGGAAGATGCCCGCGTTCGGCGAGCGATAAACCGAGCATGTTGTGGGGTCCTCGCGGAAACCAGTTGGACGTTTGCCGCCGCCTCGGATTCTGTCAATATTAAATCTAGACAGTCTCTCGAGCCCAGAGAGGAGGCGAGATGCCCGCGAGGAACGAAGCCACCTACGCCCTCGGTGCGGTCTGCCGCATCACCGGTCTCTCGCCGCACGTCGTTCGGGTTTGGGAGCGGCGCTACGGAGCAATCGCGCCGCTGCGCACGCCGAAGGGCACGCGGCGCTACCGGCCGGCGGACGTGGAGCGCCTTCAGCTGCTGCGCGCGGGCGTCGAGGCGGGCCACCGCATCGGCTCGCTCGTGAGCCTCGACGACCCGACGCTGGCCGCGCTCGCACGGGCGAGCGCCGCGACCCCCGCGCAGCCCGCAGAGCCGCTCGCGCGCGCCATCGCGGCGATCGAGGCCCTTGACGCTGGCCTCGCCGAGCGAGTCATCGCGGATCAGCTGCTCTCGCTCGGTCCGGTTCGCTTCGCGCGCGAGTTCGCGCTGCCGCTGCTCGGCGCAGTCGGCACACGCTGGTTCGAGGGCAAGCTGTGCGTCGCGGCCGAGCACATGGCGTCAGCCCAGCTGCGCTCGCTGTTGGGTGCGGCGCTGCGCCCGGCCCCGCGTGCGGCCGGCGCGCCACTCGTACTCTTCGCGACGCTGCCGAGTGAGCGTCACGAGCTGGGACTCCTGATCTCGGCGCTCGTCGCGATGGGCGAGGGTGCGAGCCCGTTGTATCTCGGAGTAGAGCTGCCGCCGACCGAGCTGGCGAAGGCGGCCGAGCTTGCGAGCGCGAGCGCGCTCGTCCTCGCCGTGACGCACGCGAGCAAGGCGACGGGGCGTGATCTCGCGGAGACGAGGTCCGCGATTCCACGCGCGACCGAGATCTGGCTCGGTGGCGCGGCCGCATCGAATCTCGAGCTGCCGCCAGGGGTGACGCTGCTCGCGACCCTCGAAGATCTCGAGCGGCAGGTACGCCGCCTCCACGAGCCACGCGCAGTTCGTGTCGTCCGCAAGGGCGCGCGCTCCGCCAAGGCCACGCGCAGCAAGCCCCCCCTGCGCGGCTAGTCGGCCGCGATGGCCGCGCCGCAGAGGCGGATCCAAACGAGGGTCGCGCTCACCACGCGCGTGTTTCGAGTCCCGTCCGCCACAAAGACGACCGACTTCGAGCGCCGAGCGTGGCGCCCGAGCCGCAGCACAGTGCCTTGGGCGAAGTTGCGGCGCATGTTGTGCCCCGGCGCGGTGCGCGATCACCGAGCCATCTCACTCGCTGCGGAGAACGCGATGCAGTTCATGCTCCAGTACCCCGACTTCCATGGCGCGGGCGGCGACATGCTCGATGCGGGCAGCGTCGCCGAGATCGCAGTCGCCGCGGAGCGCGCGGGCTTCGGCGGCCTCGCGTTCACCGAGCATCCTGCGCCGGGTGCGCGGTGGCTCGCGGCTGGCGGGCACCAGGCTCTCGATCCGTTCGTCGCGCTCGGCGGCGCCGCCACGGTGACGACGCGCATTCGGCTCCTCACGTACCTGACGGTCGTCCCGTACCGAAACCCGCTGCTCCTCGCGAAGTCCGCGGCGACCGTCGATCGCCTCTCGAATGGGCGCTTCATCTTGGGCGCCGGCGCTGGCTACTTGAAGGGCGAGTTCGCCGCGCTCGGCGCCGACTTCGATGAGCGCAACGCCAGCTTCGACGAAGCGCTCGACATCCTGCCGCTCTCGTGGCGCGGCGAACCCTTCAGTTATCAGGGCAAGCGCTTCAGCGCGCGCGACGTGCAGGTGTTGCCGAAGCCCGCGCAGCAGCCGATTCCGATCTGGCTCGGCGGCAACTCGAAGGCGACGCTGCGCCGCGTCGCCGAGCGCTGCCAAGGCTGGATGCCGCTCGTCGGCCCCGCAGAGCTGTTCAAGACCGCGCGCACCGCTAACGCCGGATCGCACGGCGACATCGCGGCCACGATGCATGCGTTGCGAGGGGCCGCGGCGCAGCGCGGCGCCACGCTCGATCTGGCGCTCCCGTACAGCGTGGCCGATGTCGCGAAGTCTCTCGCCGATGGGGACCGCCACCGCGAAGCCTTCGCGCACCTCGCCGAGATCGGCGCGACCTGGCTGATCGTCACGCTCCGCTCGGCGCCGCGCGAAGCCGTGCTCGACTTCATCGCCGCGTTCGGCGAGACGCATCTCGGCCGCTGAGCGCGGTCCCGCTGTGACTCATCGCGAGCGGTGCTCCATGCGCTCCACCTCGCTGAAGGGCTCGCGCGCGTCGAGCACTGGTTTCGCGTCGAGCGGTGCAGACGCGCGCGCGGATACCGCGGCGCCCGGTGCGCATCTTGCACGACTCCGGCGTCGTTCCGGGCGCGTGCGGCGGGCTGCCCCGCTTCTCCTCGGAGCGAGACCCGAGGAGCCCCAATGAGACGCATTTGGCTGGCCGCGCTGATCTCACTCTCGCTCTCCGCGTGCGGGGACGCGCGATCCGCTGGGGAGGCTCCGGCCGAGGCCGCGTCCGCACCTGACCTCGGCGCGCACCGCGTCGACGTGTGCGCGACCGCCTCGCTGCGGAGCGCATTCGAGGCGATCGCACGCGCGTACGAGGCGCAGCACGCGGGTGCGGAGGTGGCGCTGCGCTTCGCGGGCAGCGCCGAGCTGCTCGCCGCGCTGAATGCGGGCGAGCCGTGCGACGTGGTCGCGTTCGCGGACAGCTCCGCGATGTCGCGGGCGGTGGGCGCGGGGCAGATCGCGGTGGGCAGCCCCGCCGAGCTCGCGCGCAATCGCATCGCGATCGCCGTGGCACGGGGCAACCCGAAGGGCATCGCGCACGTCTCCGACCTCGCGCGCCCGGGCGTGCGCGTCGCGCTCGGCGCTAAGAGCGCGTCGATCGGGCACCACGCGCGCTGGGTGCTCTCGCGCGCCAAGGTGGCGGTGAAGCCCGTGGCGGAGGTCGCCACCGCGGACGAGGTCTATGCGCGCGTCGCGAGCGGCGAAGCGGATGCGGGCATCGTCTACACGACGACCTTCCTCGGCGCAGAGCCCGCGCTGGAGCGCGTCGACCTCCCGGCGGAGGAGAACACGCCCGCGCTCTATTCGATCGCGGTCGTGCGCGAGCCGCGCGAGAAGCTCGGCGCCGAGGCGTTCCGCGCGTTTGCGCTCGCCGCCGAAGGGCAGCGCTTGTTAGGGGAGGCGGGCTTCCTGCCGATCGGCGCGAAGCGGGACTAGAGCCCGGCGCCCGGGATCCCGACCATCTCCGTCCCGCTCGTGAACAGGAGCGACTTCTCGGCGTCGAGGAAGCGCTCGATCCCGTCGGGCTTCATCTCGCTCTGCGCCTTCGCGACCGCTTCCGCGCTCGGCATCCACAGCTCCGTGTGCGCGCCGAACTCCTCGTTCACGGGATCGACGCTGAACGCCACGACGTAGCGCGCGCAGCCCGCGCGCGTGAGCGCGCCCACGGAGCCAGGCGCGTGGACTTCGAGGTAGTGGCGCACGAACGCGTCGCGATCGGCGCCGGGCTTCGTCTTCAGCAGGTACGTGAGCTTGTGGAAGCCCGAGCGCGTGAACGGGAACGGCTCGTTCAGAGTGTTCGGGGTCACGGCGAGCGCGCCGTCGATCACGACGTGCTCGCGCACCATCCACGGCATGTACGGCATGGCCTTTTGCTGGAACGTGTCGGCCGGCTTCGTGCCGTGCGGCTCCTTCGGCTTCGGCAGATTGATCTTCCACCACAGCTGCGCGATGCCGTCCCACGCGGGCGCAGCTTGCGCCGGCGCGTCGAACAGCGTCGCGATGTAGCGATGCGCGTGCGGTTGCCCCGCGAGCGCGGCGCCGGCCATCGACTTCACGACGGCGGGCATGTGATTCGCGAACCAGTTCGCGACCAGCTCGTCGCGCGTGACGCCGGGGCGGCGCCGGATCAGCACGTTCATGCGATAGCCGGGCGTGGGTTCGAGAGCGCGCATTCGGTCGCCTCCGCGTGGGAAGCGCACGCTAGATCGCGGGCGCGCAGCTCTGCACGCTCACACGCCCTCGGCGAGCGTGAGCGTCACCTCGCGGGTCGCTGAGCTCGTGTCACTCGCTTGCCGGAGCTGGCGGCTTCCCGCGCGCCGAATCGCCCGCGAGCTGCGTCTCGACCTCGGCGAGCAGCTTCCCGAGGTCGTCGTCCGACTCCAAGTGGCTCCACGCGATCAGGCGCTGAAGAATCGGCCGGGCTTTGGCGGGCTGCTTCGCGGCGACGTAGGCCTGCGCGAGGTGCTGCTGAATCGTCTTCTGCGAGGGCAGCAGCTGGTGCGCGATCTCGAGCGAATCCACCGCCTTTTGCGGGTCGCTGTCTTCGAGCAGGTACGTGTACCCGTTCTGATGGAGCGTCTCCGGGTTGTCGGGATTCAGCTTGTAGCTCCGGAAGAAGTGCCGGCGCGCTTCTGTGATGAATGCCGCTCTCTTCGCAGCTTCCTTTTCTCGCACCGCACGGAACAGGAAGTACTCGCCGTAATCGAGCTCGTGATTCGCCTCATTCGGCTCGAGCGCGATCGCGCGTTCGTAGCCGCTCACAGCTTCGTCCCAGCGCGATTCGTCACGCGCGATGTCGTCCATCCCGACGAGCGCGAGCGCGTTGTTCGGGTTCAGCGCGAGGGCAGCGCCGAAGAGTTCGCGCGCGGTCTTGCGCTCGCCGCGAATGAGCGCTGTCAGCGCGATTCCGGCCGTGACGGCATCAGGCTCCGCAGGCTTGATCGTCACGTTCGCTGGTGTAAGCGGTGTGTGAAGCGTCGTCGTCCAGTACTGCGCCTTCCTCGCGTAGCTCACGAGTGTGCGCGCCAGCGCCGACACCTTCAGCCCGAAGGCGCGCTCGAAGGCCTCCGCCGGCGGCGTGCCCGCTTCCGTGAGCTTCAGGTACTCCGTGATATGCGCCACGCTGTTCGCGCCGGGCCGCCCGATCATCAGGTAGTGGACCAGGAACCACGACTGCGCGTAGAACATGTGCATCCGGTCGCGCCCGAACTCGCGCTGATTTCGTGACTCGATGATCGCCCGAAACGGGAGCCACGCGGAGTTGTTGAGCGACGACGCGCGCCACTCGAGAGAGTTCCCGTACTCGAAGGACGTGCCGTCCGGGCTGACGGTCAAAGTCGAGAGCAGCTCTGCGAAGCCATCGTCGAGCCATGGCGGGAAGAGCTGCGCGCCCTGGTTGCGCAGCAAGAAGTGCAGATACTCGTGCTTCAGCACTTCGTCGGTCTTCTTGCCTTGTGGGAGGAGCATCGCGTAGTTCGCGCGCATGCCCGGCAAGAACCAGCCCACCGCGCCTTGCTTGAAGCCGAGCGCGGGCATGGCTTTTGGGAGCACGTAGATCTTCGTCGGGATGCGCTCGTCGAAACGCCGGATGCTGGTGAGGCCGGGTACGACTTCGCGGAAGTGCTCGAGCGAGACGATCAACTCGCGGGTTTTGTCTTCGTCGAGTGCGCTCTGCACGATGAAGTGCTCGCTGCGCGCCTCGAGCCAAGGGTACTCCCACAACTCCTTGGCTTCCGCCGCCGCGGCGAGACACAGCGCGAGCCCGACCGACGCAAGCGGTGTTAGGTGACGCATACCGCCAGCATATTCCCACACGCGCGCCGCGGCAGCGTATCCTCGCGCGCCGAGGAGGCCCGCGTGCCGCTCGCAGGCTTTGCGCCGATCGACTTCGCCGCGTTTCACCGCGACGTCCTGCCCGCGCGGCTCGCGGGCTCCGCCCGCGCGGCGCACGCGGTCGCCGGCTTCGGCAGCCTCGCCCTGCGCACCCGCGATGGCGCCGTGTTCACGTACTCCGCGCGCGAGAGTGGACTCTGCGCGGTCGCGGGCGACGCGAGCGCCGACACCGTGATCGAGCTCGACGCCGAGGACTGGCAGGGCCTCGTTCACGACTACGAGGCCGCTGCTGGGCTGCTCTACGCTAACCGCGTGCGCTGTCTGCGCGGCGACGCGCTGAAGTTCGTGCTGTGGGAGCCCGCGCTGCGCAGCCTCTACACGGGCATGGAGGTGTTCGACGCGAAAGCGCTCACGCTGCGCGACGAGCGCGGCGCAAAGCTCGACCCGGCGCGGTCGTTCCGCCTGGGCGACGACGCGGGCGCGATGCGCCACTTCCTGCGCACGTGCGGGTACCTGCTCGTGCGCGGCGTGTTCACGCAGCGCGAGATCGACGGCTTCCTCGCAGAAGCGCGCGAGCTCGCGAGCGAGGCGCGGCCCGGCGACAAGCTCTCGTGGTGGTCGAAGGACGCCGCGGGGCGCGAGGTGCTGTGCCGCGTCACGCGCGCCGCCGCGAAGCCGCGCCTCGCATCGCTGCAACACGACGCGCGCGTGAGCGGCCTCGCAGCGCTCGCGCGCGAAGGGCTCGTCGCGCGCAAGGGCGAAGGCAACGGCGTCACGGTGATCTTCAAGAACCCCGGCATTCGCGAGGGCCTCTCCGATCTGCCCTGGCACCGCGACTGCGGCATGGGCGGCCACGCGCTGATGTGCCCCGCCGTGATCGTGTCCACGTACCTGACCCCTGCGAACGCCGACACCGGTGAGCTGCGCTTCCTGCCGGGCTCGCACGTGCGCGCATGCGGCGCGTTCATCGATCCCGCGGAGTCGGCTTCGCCGCGCGGCGTTTCGTTCGACGCTCGGCCCGGCGACGTGAGCGTTCACTTCGGCGACGTGATGCACGCCGCGCCGCCGCCGCGCCGCAGCGATCTCGCGGGCTACCGCGTCAGCGCGATCACGGGCTTCGGACCGCCCGAGTTCCGCGCGCACCGCGGCGAGAGCTACAACGCCGCACTTCACCGCCGCGACGACGGACAGATCGAGAACTTGCTCGATGTCGCGAAGCAGACGAGCCGCTGAGGAGACGAGATGGCCGACCGCATTCCGCAGACCGCCCGCGAGCGCGGCAAGATCGCGCCCGCGAAGGTCGCACACGTCGTGCTGCGCACGAATCAGTACGACGAGATGGTCGCGTGGTGGAAGACGTTCCTCGAGGCCGAGCCGCTGCACGCGAACCCGTTCATCACGTTCCTCACCTTCGACGAGGAGCACCACCGCCTCGCGATCGCGCGGGGGCCGAATCTCGCGCCCAAGGTCACGAACTCGGTCGGCGTCGATCACTTCGCGTTCGCGCATGCCAGCGTCGGCGACCTGCTCTCGACCTACGTGCGCCTCGCGGAGCAGGGCATTCGCCCGAGCACGTCGATCCATCACGGCATCTCGCTCTCGTTCTACTACCTCGATCACGACCGCAACGAGGTGGAGCTGCAGGTCGACGCGTTCCCGAGCGTGGAGGCGACGAACGCGTACCTCGCGGACGGCCCCTTCGCGCGCAATCCGATCGGCGTGCTGTTCGACGCCGACGCGCTCGTGAAGCGCTGGCGCGAAGGCGCGAGCGACGCGGAGTTGTTACGGCCGCTGGCGGGTGGGCCCCCGGACATGAGCACGGCGTTCGCCGAGCACTGAGGAGACGAGCATGCGGAGCCTCACGGGCCTTTCGATGGCGCTCGCGCTCGGGCTCGCGACGCCGGGCGCCGCGCACGAAGGTCACGATGTCGAAGCGGGTGCGGGCATGGAGGCGCCCGCGCCGCCGCCGCACGCGTTCGACCGCTTGCAGGCGCTCGCGGGCGAGTGGATCGCGGCGGAGGACACGCCGAGCTTCAAGCAGGGTGAGCTCGTCGCGCGCTACACGCTGACGGGCGGCGGCAGCGCGCTCGTCGACGTGCTCTTCCCAGGCAAGCCGTACGAGATGACGACCGTCTACCACCGCGACGGCGCCGACCTCGCGCTCACGCATTACTGCGCCGGCGGCAATCAGCCGCGCATGCGCGCGACGGCGCCGGCAGCGGACGCGAGCGTGTTCGAGTTCGCGTTCGACGGCGGCACGAACCTCGACGCGAGCCGCGATTCCCACATGCACAGCGCGCGCATTCAGCTCGTGAACGCGGACGAGCTGATCGGCGAGTGGCAAGGCTGGAATGGCGGCAAGCCCGACGGGCCGCCGATGCGCTTTCACTTGTTGCGGAAGAAGTAGAGCGCCCTCAGCGCGGTTCGCTCTCGCGCTCGGCCTTTCGCCTCGCACGCAGCGCGTCGAGGCGCGCCTTGATGTCGCGCTCCGCCCCGAGCTCGGTCGGCTGATAGAACGGATCGCCGCTCACCGCGCTCGGCAGGTTGCGCGCGGCGACGAACGCGTCGGGAGCGTCGTGCGCGTACTGGTAGCCGGCGCCGTAGCCCTCGCGCTTCATCAGCGCGCTGACCGCGTTGCGTAGATGCATGGGCACCGGCGCGCTGCCGAACTTCGCGACGGCTTCGCTCGCGCGTCCGAGCGCGAGGTACGAGGCGTTGCTCTTGGGCGCGCACGCGAGATACGCGGCGCACTGCGCGAGGGGGATGCGCGCCTCGGGCATGCCGAGGCGGTCGACGGCCTGGAAGCATGCGACGGCCAGCGGCAGCGCGTGGGGATCCGCGTTCGAGACGTCCTCGCTCGCGAAGATCATCATGCGGCGCGCGGCGAAGAGCGGGTCGTCGCCGGAGTCGAGGATGCGCGCGAGGTAGTAGAGCGCCGCGTCGGGATCGCTCGCGCGCAGGCTCTTGATGAACGCCGATGCGACGTTGTAGTGCTCCTCGCGATCGCGGTCGTGCAGCAGCGTGCGCTCGCCGATCGCACGCTTCGCGACATCGAGCGTGAGCGTGGGAGTTGTTACGGCCTCCGCGTCCGTGCGCGTGCGCAGGAACGCGACGCTCGTCTCGAGCATGCCGAGCGCGCGGCGCGCGTCGCCGTCCGCGGCGTCCGCGATCGCGGCGAGCGCGTCGGCGTTCGCGGCGACCGTGCCGCCGTAGCCGCGCTCCGCGTCCGCGAGGGCGCGTTCAAGCAGCGCAAGCAGGTCGCTCGCAGCGAGCGAGCGCAGCGTGAACACGCGGCAGCGCGAGAGCAGCGGGCCGACCACCTCGAACGATGGGTTCTCGGTGGTCGCGCCGATCAGCGTGATCACGCCCGACTCGACGTGGGGGAGCAGGGCGTCCTGCTGAGCCCGGTTGAAGCGATGGATCTCGTCGAGGAACAGGACGGTGCGCTCGCCGCCGCGCCGCGTGCGCTCCGCCTCGGCGATCACCTCGCGCACTTCCTTCACACCCGCGGTCACTGCGGACAGCGCGACGAAGCGCGCCGCGCGGCCGGGTGCCGCCTGCGCGACGAGGCGCGCGAGCGTGGTCTTGCCGCAGCCGGGCGGGCCCCACAGCAGGAGTGACGGCAGCGTGCCCGCGCCGATCAGCGCGCGCAGCGGCGCGCCGGGCGCGACCAGATGCGGTTGCCCCGCGATCTCGTCGAGCGCGCGCGGGCGCATGCGCTCCGCGAGCGGCGCGCCGGCGCGCGAGAGCGCGGATGCGCCCGCCAGCGCGGAGCCAGCGGCGCGCGGTGCGGGCGCGTCGTGCGCGAAGAGGTCGGGCGTGTCGTCGCGCGGCATCTGGGCACGATACCGGCGCGCGCGGGGCGATCATTCCGGCCGGGCCAAAATGACCGGGCGGACAAAACGGCCCGGCCGAAACGATCGGCCGCGCGCGCCGCTTGCGGCGCCCGCGCGCTGCGGCCACGCTGCGCAGCATGTCGTCGCTGCGTTCGCCGGTGCATCGCGTGGGCTTGTGCTCGAAGCCGCGCTCGGCGCCGGCGCAGGCCGCGGCGCGCGAGTTGGCGCAGTGGCTCGCGGCGCGCGGCGTCGAGGTGATGCTCGCGGACTCGCTCGGCGCGGGCGGGCAGGCGCTCGGCGCTCTCGCGGAGAAGGCGGACCTACTCGTCGTGCTCGGCGGCGACGGCACGCTGCTCTCCGTCGCGCGCGAGGTCGGCGCGCGCACAGTGCCGATCCTCGGCGTGAATCTCGGCACGCTCGGATTTCTCGCCGAGTTCGCGCCGAGCGAAGAGCGCGAGATCCTCGAGCGCGTGCTGCGCGGCGATTACACCACCGTGGAGCGCATGCGCCTCGAGGTGCGCGCGCTGCGCGGCGAGCGCGAGCTGTTCCGCTCGCACGCGCTCAACGACGCGGTCATCGCGCGCACCGATCTCTCGCGCATGATCGACCTCGAAGTCGCGGCCGATGCGGTGCCGGTCACGCGCTACCACGGCGATGGCCTGATCGTCGCGACGCCCACCGGCTCCACCGCCTACACGCTCTCTGCGGGCGGTCCCATCCTGATGCCCGGCGCGCGCGTGTTCGTGCTCACGCCGATCTGTCCGCACGCGCTCGCGCAGCGGCCGCTCGTGCTGCCGGACTCGACGCACCTGACGATTCGCGTGCATCCGCGCGAAGGCGCCGCGCACCTCACGGTCGACGGACAGCTCGGCCTCGCGCTGCACGACGGCGATCGAATCGAGATCGCGGCCTCCTCGCATCCCGCGCACTTCGTCGCGTCGCCGTTCCGCTCGCGCTTCGACGTGCTGCGCACCAAGCTCGGCTGGGGCGCCGCGTGATCGAGCGGCTGCGCATCTCGTCGCTCGCGCTGGTGGACGAGCTCGAGATCGAGCTCGGCGCGGGGCTCAACGTGCTCACGGGCGAGACGGGCGCGGGCAAGTCGATCGTGCTCTCGGCGCTCGCGCTGCTCGCTGGCGCGCGCCCGAAGCCGGGCAGCGTGCGCGATGGCGCCGAGAACGCCGCGGTCGAGGCGGTGTTCCGCACGAGCTCGCTGCCCGCACTCGCGGCAGCGATCGAAGCGCGCGGACTCGAAGCCGAGGGCGGCGAGCTGATCGTGCGGCGCACGCTTACGCCGGACGGTCGCAGCCGCGCGTGGGTGGGCGGCGCGCTCGTGCCGATTGGCACGCTCGCGGAGCTGTTCGGCGAGCAGATCGAGATCTCGAGCCAGCACGCCTCGCAGGCGCTGCTGCGCAGCGAGGCGCAGGGGCTCCTGTTGGACGCGTTCGGCGAGCTGCAAGAGCTGCGCGCGCAGGTCGAACGCGGCGTGCGCGAGCTGCGCGAGCGCGATGCGGAGATCGCGCGCCTGCAAGCCGAGGCCGACGAGCGCGCGCGCCGCGCGGACTACCTCGCGTTCCAAGTGCGGGAGATCGACGAGGTGGGGGTCGATCCCGAGAAGGTCGCCGCGCTCGAGCGCGACCACGCGCGGCTCGTGCACGCCGAGCGCCTGCGCGAAGACGCCGCGCGCGCAGCGGCAGCCCTGACCGGTGACCCCGCGCAGAGCGATGCCGCCGCAGCGGTGGACCTCGCGAGCGAGGCGGAGCGCGCGATCACGTCGCTCGCGAAGCTCGACGCGACGCTGGCGCCGCTCGCGGAGCGCCTGCTCGCGCTGCGCACGGAAGCGCAGGAGATCGCGCGCGAGCTCGAGCACTACGCGTCGGGCATCGACGTCGATCCGGCGCAGCTCGCCGAGACCGAGGAGCGCATTCGCGCGCTCGAGAAGCTGCGGCGCAAGTACGGGCGCAGCGCGGAGGAGATCGTCGCGCACCGCGAGCGTGCGGCGGCGGAGCTTGCCGCACTCGCGACGAGCGACGACCGCATGCGCAAGCTCGCGGGCGAGCGAGCGGCAGCGAACACCGCACTCGTGCGCGAAGTCGCGAAGCTGAGCGCCGGGCGCGTGAAGGCCGCGAAATCGCTCGCCGCGGAAGCGCAGCGCGCGATGCGCGAGCTCGCGCTGCCGGCTGCGCGCTTCGAGGTGCAGCTCGCGCCGGTCGCGGAAGGCTTCGGCGCGAGCGGCGCGGAGACGACCGAGTTCCTGTTCAGCGCGAACGCCGGTGAAGCGCTGCGCCCGCTGCGCGCGGTCGCCTCCGGCGGCGAGCTTTCGCGCGTGTTCCTCGCGCTGAAGAACACGCTGCGGCGCGCGGGCGCGGGCATGGTGCTCGTGTTCGACGAGGTCGACGCTGGCGTGGGCGGCGCGGTCGCCGAGCGCGTGGGTGCAACGCTCGGCTCGCTCGCCGAGCACCATCAGGTCCTCTGCATCACGCACTTGCCGCAGATCGCGGCACACGCGGCCGCGCACTTTGCGGTGCGCAAGCGCGAGGTGAAGGGGCGCACGGTCACCGAGGTCGTGCGCCTCGGTGCAGCGGAGCGCGTCGACGAAGTCTCGCGCATGGCGGGCGGCGAGAAGGTCACGGACGCAACGCGCAAGCACGCGCGGGCGCTGCTCCAGAGCGCGCGGCCGCCCCGCTAGCGCGCCCATCCTTATGGGCCCCCTGCCGCCGATGCATTGAGGCGAAGCGGGGGAAGTCATGGCAGGCGAGGCGACCGTCAAGCCGTCCGCGCCGGTGCCGTCGGGCGCCGCGATCGAAGTGCTGCGCGGCTTCTATGAAGGGCTCGAGCTGCCGATCGATCGCGACTGGTTCGTGATCGGCCGCGGCCGCGGGGCCGACGCGGTGCTCGCCGAAGCCACGATCAGCCGGGCGCACGCCGCGATCGGCTTCGACACGGCACAGGGCTTCTTCGTCCAGGACCTCGGCAGCACGAACGGCACGCTGCTCAACGGCGAGAAGCAGAAGCACAGCGTGCTGCAGAGCGGGGATCAGATTCAGATCGGGAAGTTGTTACTGCGCGTGACGCTCCCGGCGCAGGTGGCGCGATGAGCGACAAGCGCGACCTCACGCTGCTCGTGATGGCGGGAGAAACCGCGCCGGTGCGGCGGCTGCGCGTCAAGCGCGCGTGGTTCAAGCAGGCGGCGATCGCGGGCGGTCTGCTCGTCGTCGCGCTCGGCGGTGTGGGCATCGACTACGTGCGGCTGCGCCGCGATGCGATCGACGTGGAAGAGATGCGCGCGGACACGACGCGCCGGCGCGAGGAGCTCGACGCGCTGAAGGCGGAGATCGGCGGGCTCTCGCAGCAGTTCGAGGGGATGCGCGAGCTCGAGCGCAAGGTTCGCGTGATCGCGAATCTGCCCGACGCCGTGCAGGAGGCGCGCGTTCCGAGCGACGCCGGGCAGGGCGGCGCGGAGGACACCGACGGCGCGAACGACGCGGAGCCCGCGATCGACGCGCAGCCCTCCAGCGCGGAGCATCACGAGGACTCGAGCGCGGCTGCGAGCCCCGAAGCGGAGCTCCGCGCTGCGCTGGATCGCATCGAGACGCGCGCGCGCAGGCTGAGCACGCTCTTCCCCGAGCAGCGCGCGAGCCTGGAAGCGCTCGTCGCGGGGCTCGAAGATCGCCGCGAGCAGCTCGCCGCGACGCCGTCGATCTGGCCGACGAACGGATACGTCACCTCGGGCTACGGCTTCCGCACCTCGCCGTTCACGGGCCGCAAGCAGTTCCACGCGGGCATCGACATCGCGGCCGACTACGGCACGCGCATCATCTCCCCGGCGAGCGGTCGCGTCGTGTTCGCCGGCCGCCGCGGCGCCTTCGGGCGCGTGGTCGAGATCGATCACGGCTTCGGGGTGCGCACGATCTACGGTCACACCGAGGACATCTACGTGCGCGTCGGCGAGCGCGTCGAGCGCGGCACGAGGATCGCGAGCGTCGGCAGCACGGGGCCGCACCTTCATTATCAGGTGAAGGCGCAGGGGAAGACCGTGAATCCGAGCGACTACATCTTCGAGTAGGGCGGGGCGGGTCGGCTTAGTCGCGGCATTGAGCCCGCGCCTTTTCTCCTTGTTTACTTCGCAAAGCGCTCCGAGGACTCCGCGCTTTGCTGCGCGCTTCGCTTGCGGCCTCGGCCGACCAGCTTGGGTGGAGCGTTCGACGGCTTGCTCGTGTAGGGCACGGTGGCGCTTCGGGTCGGTTTGGCGGCTGGAAGTCGTTGCGGGTGGCTCAACTTCGCGGCGAGTTGCTCCGTTATGGTCCGCGGTCTCTACCCCCGACCCGGACTGAAGGACGCAGCGCGCGATGGCGAGCATTTGGAGCCGACTCGTCGGCGCGATCGGGACGAAGAATGATCGCGAGCTGAAGCGGATTCTTCCGCTCGTGACGCGAATCAACGAGCTCGAGCCGAAGTTCGTGGCGCTCTCGGACGCGGAGCTGCGCGCGAAGACCGCGGAGTACAAGGAGCGGCACGCGAACGGGGAGTCGCTCGACGCGCTCTTGCCCGAGGCGTTCGCGACGGTGCGCGAGGCGATGAAGCGCACGATCGGGAAGCGCCACTTCGACGTGCAGCTGATCGGCGGCATCGCGCTGCACGAGGGCAAGATCGCCGAGATGAAGACCGGCGAGGGCAAGACCTTCGTCGCGAATCTGCCTGCGTACCTGAACGCGCTCTCCGGCAAGGGCGTGCACGTCATCACCGTGAACGACTACCTCGCGCGCCGCGACTCGGAGTGGATGGGCGAGATCCACCAGTTCCTCGGTCTCACCGTGGGCTGCATCGTTCACGACCTCAGCGACGCCGAGCGCCGCGCGGCGTACGGCGCGGACATCACGTACGGCACGAACAACGAGTTCGGCTTCGACTACCTGCGCGACAACATGAAGCCGAGCCTCGCGCACTGCGTTCAGCGCGAGCTCAACTTCGCGATCGTCGACGAGGTCGACTCGATCCTGATCGACGAGGCGCGCACGCCGCTCATCATCAGCGGCCCGAGCGAGGAGAACACCGAACTCTATCGCGTCGCGAACGCGGTGATTCCGCGCCTCGCGGTGGGGCAGAAGCCCGATCTGAAAAAGGAGATTCCGGAGACCGGTGATTATTGGGTCGACGAAGAGCACCACTCGGCCACGCTCACGGAAGAGGGCATCAAGAAGGTCGAGCAGATGCTGCGGATCGAGAACCTCTACGACCCGCAGATGATCCGCGTGCTGCACGCGATCAATCAGGCGCTGCAGGCGCACACGCTCAAGAAGCGCGACGTCGACTACGTGGTGCAGCCCGGCAAGACCGGGAAGCCCGAGGTGATCATCGTCGACGAGTTCACGGGCCGGCTGATGCCGGGCCGGCGCTGGTCGGACGGCCTGCATCAAGCGGTCGAGGCGAAGGAAGGCATCCAGGTTCAGAGCGAGAACCAGACGCTCGCGTCGGTCACGTTCCAAAACTACTTCCGCATGTACTCGAAGCTCGCGGGCATGACCGGCACCGCGGACACCGAGGCTCCGGAGTTCGCGAAGATCTACAACCTCGACGTGCTGGTGGTGCCGACGAACCGGCCGCCGCGGCGCACGGATCTTCCCGACGTGGTCTACAAGAGCGAGCGCGAGAAGTTCGACGCGATCGTGAAGGAGATCGAGACGCGCCACGCGACCGGTCAGCCGATTCTCGTGGGCACGATCTCGATCGAGAACAGCGAGCGGCTCTCGCTGCGGCTCAAGCGCAACGGCGTGAAGCACAACGTGCTGAACGCGAAGCAGCACGAGCGCGAGGCCGAGATCGTCGCGCAGGCGGGCCGCAAGGACGCGGTGACGATCTCCACCAACATGGCCGGTCGCGGCACCGACATCTTGTTGGGCGGCAACCCCGAGTTCCTCGCGCTCGCGAAGTCCGGCGGCTCGAAGGATCACCCCGACTACCCGCGGCTCTTCGCCGAGTTCGAGGCGCAGTGCGCGAAAGAGCGCGAGGCCGTGATCGCCGCGGGCGGTCTGCACATCCTCGGCACCGAGCGCCACGAGAGCCGGCGCATCGACAATCAGCTGCGCGGTCGCGCCGGCCGCCAGGGCGACCCCGGCTCGTCGCAGTTCTTCCTCGCGCTCGACGACAACCTGATGCGCATCTTCGGCGGCGACAAGATCACGCCGTGGATGGAGCGCCTCGGCCTGGAAGAGGGCGAGGCGATCGAGCATCGCATGGTGACGCGCGCCATCGAGAACGCGCAGAAGAAGGTGGAGGCGCGCAACTTCGACACGCGCAAGCACCTGCTCGACTACGACAACGTGATGAACCAGCAGCGCAAGACTTATTACGGGAAGCGGCGCGAGGTGCTGGCGCGCGAGGACATTCACGACGAGGCGGTCGAGGTGTTCGAGGCCGCGCTGTTCGAGGTGGTCTCGCAGTATTGGGGCGAGAAGGGCGCGCCCGGCGACGAGGAGCTGTCGGGCCTCGCGGCGGCGCTCGAGAAGCAATTCGGCGTGCCCTTCGACCCGCGCGTGGCTCCGCTCGCCGGCGCTGCCAGCCGCGACGCGCTCGGCGCGGCGGTGCTCGACAAGCTGCTCGCGCATCTCGAGGAAAAGCGCGCGCGCTGCGACGAGCTCGCGAAGCAGCACGCGGACGTGGGCTACCCGCACTTCTCGGACTACGAGCGCGAGGTGTTGTTACGGGTCGGCGACCGGCAGTGGAAGGATCACCTGCACGGCATGGACGGCCTGCGCGAGGGCGTCTCGCTGCGCGGCTACGCGCAGAAGGACCCGAAGCTCGAGTACCAGCGCGAGGGCTTCGCGCTGTTCGAGCAGATGAACGCGCGCGTCGATCGCGAGGTCGCGGAGATCCTGTTCAAGCTCGTGCTGCCGGAGCCCGAGCACCTTCGTCCGCCGCCGCCTCCGCCGCCGCGCCCGGTCGCGCGGCCCGCCGGCGCAGCGCCGCAGCAGGCTGCGCCTGCGGGACAGCGCCCCGGTCTTCCGGGCGGCACACAGCCTGCGCGCGAAGTCGCGAAGGCGGCGCCGAACGACCAGTGTCCGTGCGGCAGCGGGAAGAAGTACAAGCGCTGCCACGGCGCGTGAGAGCGGGGCGAGCTCTCGAGCTCGTCGCTTCGCGTCGACGCGCTCGCTCGCGCGGGCAGATCGCTCGGCGGATGCAGCGGGCGGAGCTTCGCTCCGCCGCTGATCCGCTCTGCGCGAGCTTCGCGGCCGAGGTCGCTCTTGCGCTCGTTCGCGCGCGCTGATTCTCTGCGCGCGCGCAGGGAGGCGCGCGATGAGCGAGCGAGCGGTGCG
This sequence comes from Deltaproteobacteria bacterium, assembly GCA_016875395.1. Lineage (NCBI taxonomy): Bacteria > Pseudomonadati > Myxococcota > Myxococcia > Deltaproteobacteria bacterium. The sequence goes on from VGRF01000009.1 coordinate 112,363, forward strand.
AGTGACGGGCTTTCGCTGGGCGGGCGTGCGCTGCGGGATCAAGACGCGCGGCGCCGATTTGATGCTGCTCGCGAGCGATCGCCCTGCGAACGCGGCGGGCGTGCTCACGCGCAACGTCGTGGCGAGCGCGCCGGTGCAGGTGACCCGCGCGCACTTGAGGCGCGGCGTCGCGCGCGCGGTCGTCGCGAACAGCGGCTGCTCGAACGTGGCGATGGGCGCGCAGGGGATGCGCGACGCGCGCACGATGGCGGCGCTCGCGGCGCTCGCGATCGGTGCCGCGCCGCGCGACGTGCTCGTGGCATCGACGGGCGTGATCGGCGAGCCGCTGCCGATGGCGAAGATCGCGAGCGGCATCGCGAAGGCGGCGCCCGCGCTCGCGAACGACGGCATCGCCGCCGCGGCGCGCGCGATCATGACCACGGATACGGTGCCGAAGATCGCGGGCGCCACGTTCCGCGTGGGCGCGACGCGCTGCACGGTGGCGGGCATCGCGAAGGGCTCGGGGATGATCGAGCCCAACATGGCCACAATGCTCTCGTTCCTCGCGACCGACGCGGCCGTAACGACTCGCGTGCTGCGCGCGATCTGGCGCGAGGTCGCGGACCAGACCTACAACCGCGTCACGGTCGACGGCGAGACCAGCACGAGCGACACCGCCGTGGTGCTCGCGAACGGCGCGAGCGGCGCCGCGAACCTCTCGAGCGCGCGCAGCAGCGGCGGCGCGAAGCTCGCGGGCGCGCTGCTCGAAGTGGCGACCGCGCTCGCGAAGATGCTCGCGCGCGATGGCGAGGGCGCGACCAAGCTCGTGACGATCGAGGTGACTGGGGCGAAGAACGACGCGCAGGCCGCCGCCGCGGGCCGCCGCATCGCGAACTCGCTGCTCGTGAAGACGGCGCTGTTCGGTGGCGACCCGAATTGGGGGCGAATCCTGCAAACGGTCGGCGCAGAGCGCGTCGCACTCGATCTCGCGAAGACCGAGGTGGAGCTGTGTGGCGTCCCGGTCTTCGCGCGCGGCGCGAGCAGCGGCCCGGCGGCCCGCAAAGCCGCCGGTAAGCGCATGCGGGGCAACGAGATTTCCATCGCCGTCGCGCTCGGCGCAGGCAAAGGCAGCGCGCGCCTGTGGACGTGCGATCTCTCCTACGACTACGTGAAGGTGAACGCGGACTACACCACCTGAGTCGTCGCGCGCGTGGGAATGCGAACGCGCCCCCGCGCGAATCGGATTGCCTCCTGGGAGCCTCTACACCTAGGCTCGTTCGCTGTTGGGGGCCTTGGAGGCTCGAGATGCGTCTCGCGATCGTTGCAGCTGCTGCGCTCCTCGCTGCTTCCTCGGCCGAAGCGCGCGTCTACACGTTCGTGAATCTGCTCGACTCGACGCAGCAGACGATCTCGACGAACGCGCAGTGCCTCGCGCCTTCGATCAACAGCCTCGGGGAGGTGGCGCTGCTCGCAGGGTCTGGTGCAACGCGCGGCATCTACAAGGCGTCGGGCGGCTCACTCACGCTTCTCGCGGGCGCGAGCTTCGGCGGAGCGCCGCGGATCTTCGACGAAGTCGGCTGCCGCGGCCCTTCGATCAACGATCAAGGGCGCGTCGCGTTCTGGGCCGAGACCCAGGGCGCGGGCGCGGACGGCATCTACATCGCGGACGCCACGGGGGTCTACACCGTCGCGGATTCGACCGGGCCGTTCGGGCGTTTCGATGACGCGTGCTGCCCGCCCTACGTGATGCTCAACGAGAACGGCCTGGTCGCGTTCGTCGCGCGCTTCGACGCGCCCGGACCGGAGGCGATCTACGTCGGCAATGACGCCGGGGTGCTCCCCGTCTACAGCTCGGCCAACACCTCGTTCGAGAGGTACGAGCATGGGCCCGCGATCAACGACGCGGGGAAGCTCGCCTTCTTCGCGTCCAACGCAGACGAGTCGGACCGGGGCCTGTTCGTCGGCAACGGCGGCGCGCTGTCGAAACGACTCGACTACTACGACGCTTGCTCGCTCAGCCTCGAGACGAACATCGACAACACGGACCGCGCGAGCTTCGCGGGCGACATCGGGAGCACTTGCCCCAGCGTCACCGAGATCTACCTCACGACCGCGACGACGATCGTGCCCGCCGCGCTGCCTCCCGTGATCTCGTTCTGGTTCGATCCGCCGTCCTTCGCGAACAACGGCGAGTACGCGTTCAACGGGATGAGCGGCGGCCTGCTCGGCGTCTACGTCGGAGGCACGACCAGCACGCCCGTGATTCGCGTGGGCGACCCGCTGTTCGGCTCGACGGTCGCGAGCGCTCAAATCGGGCGACAGGGCGCCAACGCCCAGGGGCAGGTCGTCTTCTGGTACAGCCTCGCGAACGGCGTCACCGGCTACGCGCGGGCTGATGCGACCCCGGACTGCGCCAACGGCATCGACGACGACGCCGATGGGAAGACTGATCTGCTGGATGCCGGCTGCTCGGGCGCGAGCGACCTGTCCGAACGCACGACCCTCTACTCGTGCGACGACGGCCTCGACAACGACGCCGACGGCCTGATCGACTATCCGAGCGACATCGGCTGCGCGAACGCGAAGGGCAAGAAAGAGAATCCCCAGTGCAGCGACGGGATCGACAACGACGGCGACACCTTCATCGACTACCCCGCTGACACGGTCTGCACGAGCCCGACCGGCTCGAACGAGAACCCGCCGCCGCCGTCCAACGGGTGCGGCATCGGCCCGGAGCTGGCGGCGGCGATTCCGCTGCTCGCGTGGCTGCGACGGCGTAGGCGCGGCGCCGCATAGCCGGCGCCCCTCCGTTCGCCGAAAGCCCAGCAAATTCGCGGCTCCGCGCCTATCGCGCGCGCGGTGTGTCTGCTAATTCCGCCGCCACTTCACACGCATCCGGACCGCCCCAGCGGTCCCGCGACCCCCAGGCGGCGAGGGCCTCTGGAATCTGGCGCGGGTTGGGGAATCGCGGCCGGGGCGGACGCACAACCGCGAAGGGAAGCTCCATGTCCGAAGGCCAGGGCCAGACGCCCGCCGCACCCGCCACCATGACGACCGCGATGTCCGCGCGGCGTCGCCCCGATGTCCGCAGCCTGCTCGACGCGGGCGCCCACTTCGGCCACCAGACGCGGCGCTGGAATCCGCGCATGCGCAACTTCATCTTCGGCGAGCGCGACGGCATCCACATCCTCGACCTCGACCAGACCGTGCCGCGGCTCGACGCTGCGCTCGAGTTCCTGCGCGAGACGGTCGCGAGCGGCGGCAAAGTGCTGTTCGTCGCCACGAAGCGGCAGGCGCAGGATCTCGTGAAGGCCGAAGCCGAGCGCTCGGGTCAGTTCTACGTGAACAACCGCTGGCTCGGCGGAATGCTCACCAACTGGCGCACGGTTCGGAAGTCGCTCGAGATGTTCAAGGGGTCGCTCGAGATCCTCGGCGACGAAGAGCAGCAGAAGCTGCGCTCGAAGAAGGAGCTTTCGCGCATCACCCGCGAGGTGGAGAAGTACAAGAAGTCGCTCGACGGCATCCGCGAGATGCAAAAGCTGCCCGACGCGCTGTTCGTCGTCGACGTGGCGAAGGAGCACATCGCGATCAGCGAAGCGCGCCGGCTCGGCATCCCGATCGTCGCGATCGTCGACTCGAACTGCGACCCCGATGGCATCGACTTCGTGGTGCCCGGCAACGACGACGCGATTCGCGCGCTCGAGCTGTACTTCGCACTCGCGGCCGACGCGTGCATCGACGGCGCGAGCGTTCACAACGAGCGCGTCGTCCAGGGCGGCGGTGAGCCGCGCAGCGCGGAGGGCGAGACGACCGCCGCAGGTCGCCGCGTGATCGAGATCAAGCAGCCGCCGCGGCGCGGTCGCGGCGCGACCGGCACTCACGGCGGTGGCGGCGGCGGACGCGGCCGGCGCGCGCCGGGCGGTGCGCACAGCGAAGGCGGCGACACCGAGGCGGAGTAACTCCGCCCAAGGCAATTGAATCGTCAGGGATCGGAGATAGAACGTGGCTGAGATTTCCGCAGCGGTGGTGAAGGATCTGCGCGACAAGACCGGCGCGCCGATGATGGACTGCAAGAAGGCCCTCACCGACGCGAACGGCGACCAAGCGCGCGCCTTCGAGCTGCTGCGCGAGCGCGGCCTCGCGAAGGCCGCCAAGCGCGCGGGCAAGGACACCACCGAGGGCACGATCGCGCTCGCGACGGGCGACGGCGTGGCCGCGTTGATCGAGCTCGGCTGCGAGACCGACTTCGTCGCGAAGACGCCCGACTTCCAGGCGCTCGCGACGTCGCTCGCGAAGGCGGCGGTGGACGCGAACGCGTCGACGGCGGACGGCGTGCTCGGCGCGAGCGTCGGCGGAACGAAGGGTTCGGACGTGATCGCGAGTGCGATCGGGCGCATCGGCGAGAACATCCAGCTGAAGCGCGTCGAGAAGCTCGCGTCGCCGGGCGGCGTCGCGGGGGGCTACATCCACGCGGGCGGCAAGCTCGGCGTCGTGGTCGCGCTCGCGACGACGGCGCGCGGCGACGGCGTGAGTGGGCTCGCCAAGGACGTCGCGATGCACGTGGCGGCGGCCGACCCCAGCCCCGTCGCGATCGACCGCGACGGCGTGCCGAAGGAGCTGCTCGATCGCGAGGCAGAGATCTTTCGAATTCAGGCGCTGAAGGAAGGCAAGCCCGAGAAGATCGTCGAGCGCATCGTCGAGGGCCGCATCAAGAAGTACTACAGCGAGGTGTGCCTGCTCGAGCAGCCGTTCGTGAAGGACCCTGACAAGTCCGTCTCGAAGCTGCTCGCCGAAGCCGGAGCGAAGCTCGGCGCGCCGATTCAGGTCGTCGCGTTCAAGCGCTTCCGGCTCGGCGAGACGAGCGGGGAGTAATCACAGCCGCGGTGCCTGCGGCGAAGAGGGGAGCGATGCCGAGATACCGGCGCGTGCTGCTGAAGCTCTCAGGCGAAGTGCTCGCCGGCGACGCGCGTTTCGGCATTCAGCCCAGCGTGCTGCGCGCGATCGCGGAGGAAGTCCGCGACGTGAAGCAGGACGGCGCCGAGCTCGGCATCGTGATCGGCGGCGGCAACATCATTCGCGGCGTCAGCGCTGCGAACGAAGGCATGGACCGCGCGACCGCCGACTACATGGGCATGATGGCCAGCGTGATGAACGCCGTCGCCATGCAGGACGCGCTCGAGAAGCTCGGCATGATCTCGCGCGTGCTTTCCGCGCTCGACATCCGCGAAGTCGCCGAGCCGTACATCCGCCGCCGCGCGACGCGCCACCTCGAGAAGGGCCGCATCGTGATCTTCGCCGGCGGCACGGGGAACCCGTACTTCACGACCGACACTGCCGCCGCGCTACGCGCCGCCGAGATCGAGGCCGACGTCGTGCTCAAGGCCACGAAGGTCGACGGCGTGTACAGCGCTGATCCCGCGAAGGTGGCGAGCGCGTCGCGCTACGAGCGGCTCACCTACGACGACGTGGTGAAGCAAGGTCTCGGCTTCATGGACCAGGCCGCGATCGCGCTGTGCCGCGAGAACGGTTTGCCGATCGTCGTGTTCGACATGACCGTCGCGGGGAACATCCGCAAAGTGGTCGCCGGCGAGTCGATCGGCACCGTGATTTCGGACTAGCGCGAGGGGGACTCAGATGGCGGGGGATGACGTCGCGATCGTGCTCGGCGAGGCGAAGGACGAGATGGAGAAGTCGCTGCGCAGCCTGCGCATCGAGCTCCAGAAAGTGCGCACCGGCCGTGCGAACCCGGCGCTGCTCGAGAACGTGAACGTCGATTACTACGGCACGCCAACGCCACTGCGGCAGCTCGCGAACCTGTCGGCGCCCGATCCGCGCCTGATCGTGGTCTCCCCGTACGACCGCGGCGCGATCGGCGACCTCGAGCGCGCGATCAAGGCCGCGAACCTCGGCTTCACCCCCAACAACGACGGCAAGATCATCCGCATCCCGATCCCGCCGCTCACCGAAGAGCGCCGCAAGGACCTGGTGAAGCAGGTCAAGAAGATGGCCGAAGAGCACAAGATCGGCGTGCGGGACGCGCGCCGCGGCGCGATGGAGATGGTCAAGGAGCTCGAGGACGACGGCACGATCTCGACCGACGACAAACGCCGCGTCGAGAAGCAGGTGCAGGATCTGACGGACGATCACGTCAAGAAGATCGACGAGATGATCGCGCACAAGGAAAAGGAAGTGCTGGAGGTTTGAGGGGGATGCAGCGCGCCGCGCAGCACGCGCCGAGAAGCGCTCGCGAGCTTCGCTCGCGAGACGCCGCACGCGCGGCACACGCTCCGCGCGCGCGAGTCCGCGACGCGCGCCCCCCGCGCGCGAGTCATCGCAGCGCGCCCCACTTCCCGCGCGCGAGTCTTCGACGCGCGCGCCCACCACTCGCTCCCCGCCCCCATCCCGCCCGCCCCCTCCTCACCACGCCGGTTGACGCCCACCACGCAGCGGCCTGCGCGACGCCGAATCAGCGGCGGCGCCAGCCGCCCGCTGCATTCGGCGAGCGCAGCCGCGCACACCGCGCAGCCCCTAACAAGCGAGCCGCGTCGTGAACGAACCGCGCCCCGCCAAGATCCCGACCCACGTCGCCGTGATCATGGACGGCAACGGCCGCTGGGCAGAGTCGCGCGGCCTCGTGCGCACGGACGGCCATCGCGCGGGCATGGAGACGGTGCGCACGATCGTGCGCGCGGCGCGCGAGCTCGGCGTTCGCTGGCTCACGCTCTACGCGTTCTCCTCCGAGAACTGGAATCGCCCGAAGAGCGAAGTCGACTACCTGATGCGCCTGCCCGAGGAGTTCTTCGAGAAAGAGCTTCCGGAGGTGATCGAGAAGAACGTGCGCATCCTCGCGATCGGCAAGCGCGACCGCCTGCCGCTCGGCGTGCGGCGCTCGCTCGAGAACGCGATCGCGCGCACCGCGCACAACACGGGCATGCGGCTCGTGTTCGCGCTCAGCTACGGCGGGCGGGGCGAGCTGGTGGAGGCTGCGCGCCGCATGCTGCGCGACGCGGATCTCGGGCGGCTCACGCCGGAGGCGCTCAGCGAGAAAACTTTCGCGCAGTACCTCGACGAGCCGGACATGCCCGACGTCGACCTGCTGATTCGCACCGGCGGCGAGTACCGCGTCTCGAACTTCCTGCTCTGGCAGATCGCGTACGCGGAGATCATCACCAGCGACGCGATGTGGCCCGACTTCGGTCGCGAGCGCCTCGAAGCCGCGATCGCCGAGTACCAGCGCCGCGAGCGCCGCTTCGGCCTGACGAGCGCGCAGGTGCGAGGCGGGCGGGGCGAGCCCCAGGGCGGCGCGTGAAGCGAATCGCGCTCCTCGGGAGCACCGGCTCGATCGGCGAGCAGACGCTCGCGGTCGTCGCCGAGTTTCCCGCGCGTTATCAGGTCACGGCGCTCGCCGCGGGCAAGCAGATCGAGAAGCTCGCCGCGCAGGTGAAGCGCTTCCGCCCGCAGCTCGTCGCGGTCGCGGACGAAGCGGGCGCGCGCGAGCTGCGCGCGCGGCTCGGCGCCGACGCGCCCGCGATCGAGATCGGCGCGCGCGGACTCATCGCCGTTGCCGAGGCGCCCGCAGATTGCGTCGTGTCCGGCCTCGTCGGCGCGATCGGTCTCGCGCCGACGCTCGCCGCGGTTCGTGCGCGCCGCGATGTCGCGCTCGCCAACAAGGAAGTGCTCGTGATGGCGGGCGCGCTCGTGCGCCGCGAGCTCGAGCGAAGCGGCGCGACGCTGCTGCCCGTCGACTCCGAGCACAGCGGCGCGTTCCAGGCACTCGCCGGGCACCGCCGCGAGGACGTGCACAAGCTCACGCTCACTGCGTCTGGCGGGCCGTTCCGCACGTGGAGCGCGGAGCAGATGGAGCGCGCCACGGTCGCCGAGGCGCTGAAGCACCCGAACTGGGCGATGGGCCCGAAGATCACGATCGACTCGGCGACGCTCGCGAACAAGGCGCTCGAGGTGATCGAGGCGCGCTGGCTGTTCGACCTGCCCGCGGAGAAGGTGGCCGTCGTGGTGCATCCGCAGTCGATCGTGCACGCGCTCGTCGAGTACGTGGACGGCTCGGTGCTCGCGCAGCTCGGCATGCCGGACATGCGCGTCCCGATCTCGCTCGCGCTGGCGTGGCCCGAGCGCCTGCCGCTCGCGCTGCCGCGCCTCGATCTCGCGCAGCAAAAGCGCCTCGACTTCGAGCCGCCCGACCCGAAACGCTTTCCGTGCCTCGAGCTCGCCTGGGCCGCGCTCGCCGGGGGCGAAGCGGCCCCGGCGGTGTTCAACGCGGCGAACGAAGTCGCGGTCGCCGCGTTCCTCGCCGGCGAGATCGCGTTCCCCGCGATCGCACGCACGAACGCGCGCGTGCTCGAAGCGCACCTTGCGGCGGGCGGTGCGGCGCTCACTAGTCTCGAAGACATCCTCGCGATCGACGCCGACGCCCGGCGGCGCGCGCGCGAGTGCGTGGAGGAGCTGCGCGCGTGAACGCACTACTGGAACTTCCGAGCACGTTCGGCGTGTTCGTGCTCGTGCTCGGCGTGCTCGTGACGGTGCACGAGCTCGGGCATTTTCTCGCGGCGCGCGCGTGCGGCGTGCGCGTGCTGAAGTTCTCGATCGGCTTCGGCAACCCGATCGGCTTCGGCCGCTGGCGAGCGCGCTGGGAGCGCGGCGGCACCGAGTACGTCGTCGCGTGGATCCCGCTCGGCGGCTTCGTGAAGATGCTCGGCGAGAACCCGGGCGAGGAGGACTCGCCGCAAGCGCGCGCCGATCGCGCCCACGCACTGCCGAGCCAGCCGCTCTGGAAGAAGCTCACGATCACACTTGCGGGCCCACTCGTGAACTTGTTGTTGCCGATCTTTGTTTTCATTGGCGCGCTCTGGATCGGTCTCGATCGCCCCGCACCCGTCGTCGGCACGGTCGAGCGCTCGTCTCCCGCGGAGGCGGCTGGCGTGCTCCCGGGCGATCGAGTTCTCGCAGTCGACGGCGACTCGGTGAGCGATTGGAGCGCCGTCGAAAGCGCGATCCGCGACCGCGCGGGCGCGGGAATCGCGCTCACGATCGAGCGCGCGGGTGCGACGCAGGAGCTCGCGATTACGGCGCAGCAGCGCAGCGGCATCGACATGACCGGCATCGCGACCGAGGTGGGCTGGATCGGCGTGCATCACGAGCGGCAGCTCGCACTGCTCGCGATTCCGGATCCCGCGAGCCCCGCGGCGCAGGCGGGCCTCGAGTCGGGCGACCGCGTCGTCGCGCTGAACGGCACGAAGCTCGAGGCGTGGCACGAGCTCGCTGCGGCGTACGCGACCGCACGCGGCGAGGTGACGCTGCGCGTCGCGCGCGGCGAGAAGAACGAGGAGCGCGACGTGCGGGCGCCCGCGCTCGGCTCGCTCGAGGCGCTCGGCGTGACGACCGCGGTGATCGTGAACGAAGTCTCTGCGGGCAGCCCTGCCGCCAAGGCGGGGCTCGCGCCCGGCGACTTGTTGGTGGCGGTGAACGGTCATCCGATCGGAACGTTCCAAACCTTTGCCGAAGCGGTCCGCGCCAGCGAAGGCGCGGCGCTGGCGGTCGACTTCGTGCGGGGCGGCGAGACCAAGGCCGTGTCGATCGCGCCCGAGAAGATGCGCACGGAGATCGCTCCGGGTGTGTTCGAGAACGTGTATCGGGTCGGAATCGCGGGCGCGGCGGGGCTCGCGGCCGGCGCGTTCGACGTGCAGCGCATCCGCAATCCACTCGTCGCGATCCCGCGCGCGATCGAGATGACCGGCGCGATGACCGCGCAGTTCCTCAAGGGCCTCGGGCACATCTTCGCGGGCCGCGTCTCGCGCGACGCGATCGGCGGCCCGATCGAGATCGCGCGTCAGGCCAAGATCGCGTGGGACTTCGGCTGGGAGTCGTTCCTCCGCATGCTCGTCCTGATCAGCATCAACCTCGGCATCCTGAACCTGCTGCCGATTCCCGTGCTCGATGGCGGTCAGGCGATCATGTACACGCTCGAGGCCGCGCTGAAGGATCGCTTCACGCTGCGTGCGCGAGAGATCGCGCAAACCGTGGGCTTCGCGCTGCTTCTCACGCTGATGATGTTCGCGCTCTACAACGACTTCACGAAGCACGTGATCGGCTTCTTCCGCGATCTCTGAGCGAAGCAGTTGTCGGCGCCGCTGCTGCTCGCGATCGAGACCGCCACGCGCGTGTGCTCCGTTGCGCTGGCGCGCGGCGGCGACGTGATCGCGCTGCGCGAGAACGCCGACGCGCGCCTCCACAGCGAGCGCCTGCTGCCGCTGATCGACGCGCTGCTCGGCGGCGCCGGCGTGAAGCTCGGCGAGGTCGAAGCCTTCGCGATCTCGATCGGCCCCGGCTCGTTCACCGGGTTGCGCATCGGCCTCGCCACGCTGAAGGCGTTCGCGCTGGACGATGCGCGCCCGGCCGCGCCCGTCTCGACGCTCGCCGCGCTGTGCGCGAGCGCGGGCGAAGGCGAGGGCGCGGTCGCCGCGCTGCTCGACGCGCGCCGCGGTGCCTACTACGCGGCGTGCGTCTCGCGCGCGGGCCTCGCGCGCGCGGACGTGCTCGCCGACTGCGTGCTCACGCCGCCCGAGCTGGCCGCGAAGCTGCCGCAACGCGCGCGCGTGGTGGTGGGCGAGGGCGCGCGCGCGGGTGCCGACGCGCTCGCCGCGCTGCGCCCCGACCTCGCGCTGCTGGAGCTCCCGAACGCCGGGGCGAGCGCGGCCAGCATCGCGCGCCTCGCCGCGCAGCTGCTCGCCGAAGGCGCCGGGCGCGCGTCCTCGGAGCTCGCGCCGGCCTACCTGCGGCGCGCGGAGGCGGAGGCGCGCAGGACGGGGCGCGCGTTCGAGGAGTGAGACGATCCGGCCGGGCCGAAGTGTCTCAGGTGAGACACTTCGGCCCGGCCGGAATGTCTCGCTTCCGTCGACACCGCTCCGGCGTTTCCTTAGGCTGCGCTCTTTCCCAAGCAAAACCGCGCGTTTGCGGCACGAGGGCGAAACCGATGGCGCTGAACATCTACTACGACAAGGACGCCGACCTCGCGCGGCTCGAAGGCAAGACGGTCGCGATCGTCGGCTACGGCTCGCAGGGCCACGCGCACGCGCTGAACCTGCACCGCAGCGGCGCGAACGTGATCGTGGGCCTGCAGAAGGACTCGAAGTCGTGGCCCAAGGCGGAGGGCGCGGGCCTGCGCGTCGTCACCCCGAGTGAGGCCGCGCGCATCGCGGACATCGTGATGCTGACCGTGCCCGACGAGACGGCGGCCGATCTCTTCAAGAGCGAAATCGCGCCCGGCCTGCGCCCCGGCAAGTACCTCGCGGTGGCGCACGGCTTCAACATCCACTTCCAGGCGATCCAGCCCGATCCGGGCATCAACGTGTTCATGGTCGCGCCCAAGGGTCCCGGTCACACCGTGCGCTCGAACTACGAGCAGGGCCGCGGCGTGCCCTCGCTGATCGCGGTGCACCAGGATCCGAGCGGCGACACCAAGGCGATCGCGCTCGCGTACGCGAAGGGCATCGGCGCCGGCCGCGCGGGAATCATCGAGACGAACTTCCGCGAAGAGACGGAGACGGACCTGTTCGGCGAGCAGACCGTGCTGTGCGGCGGCCTCGTCGCGCTCATGACCGCCGGCTACGAGACGCTGATCGAGGCGGGCTACGCGCCCGAGATGGCGTACTTCGAGACGATCCACGAGGTGAAGCTGATCGTGGATCTGATCTACGAAGGCGGCGTCGCGAACATGCGCTACTCGGTCTCGAACACCGCCGAGTACGGCGACTTCACGCGCGGCCCGCGCATCGTCGATGCCGCGACCAAGGCGCGCATGAAGGAGATTCTCGGCGAGATCCAGCGCGGCGAGTTCGCGCGCGAGTTCATCCTCGAGAACAAGTCCGGCAAGGTCGCCTTCAATGCGATGCGTCGCCGCGCGGCGGAGCACCCGATGGAAGAAGTCGGCGCACGCCTGCGCAGCCTGATGCCGTGGCTGAAGGACAACCGCCTCGTCGATCGCAGCAAGAACTGAGGCAGGCGATGCAAGGGGCGCAGCCGCCGAAGTTCGAGGAGCGCCTCACCGGGCTGCTCGCGCCCGACGCCTACGTGTTCGCGATCCCGCTCGCGCTGGTGGGCGGCATCTGTTGGGGCGCCGGCTACACGATCGCGGCCGTGTCGTCCTGGGCGCTGACGGCGTTCGTCGTCTCGTTCTTCCGCAATCCCGAGCGCGAGATTCCTCCCGGTGACGGCGTCGTCGCCTCACCCGCCGATGGCCGCATCATCGACGTCGCCGAGATCGAGGTCGCGCCCGGCGAGAAGAAGCTGCGCATCGCGATCTTTCTGAGCGTGTTCAACGTGCACGTAAATCGCGCGCCGCTCGCGGGCCGCGTCGTCGCGATCGAACGCACCGGCACGAAGTTCCTCGCGGCGTTCAATCCCGACGCCGAGGGGCTGAACGTGCGCCTCGACGTCACGCTCGAGACAGCGAGCGGCGTGCGCGTCCGCTTCGCGCAGATCACGGGCCTGATCGCGCGCCGCATCATCTGCCACACGCGGGTGGGCGACTGGCTCGACAAGGGCGCGCGCTACGGGCTGATTCGGTTCGGCTCGCGCTGCGACGTGGTGCTGCCGCTCGGCTCGGTCCCGCGCGTCGCGAAGGGCGAGCGCGTGCGAGGCGGGAGCAGCGTGCTGGCCGAGCTGCCGCGATGACCGAGCAGGCGCCGCCGCCCGCGGAGCCCCGGCCGCGCTTCGGCTGGCGAACGCGGCGCCGGCGCCGGCGGCGCACGCGCGCGGAGCAGCGCCGCAGCTTCATCGCGATCACGCCGAGTCTGCTCACCGCGGGAAATCTCGCCGCGGGCTTCTGGTCGATCACGCTCTCGATGCATCAGGATCTCGAGCGCGCCGCGCTCGCGATCATGCTCGGCGGCGTGTTCGACTTGCTCGACGGCCGCGTGGCGCGCATGGCGAACGCGACGAGCCGCTTCGGCGCGCAGTTCGACTCGATCTCCGACACCGTCTCCTTCGGCGTCGCGCCCGCGATGCTCGCCTACAGCGCCGCCTCGCTCCCGCAGCTCGGCTGGGCGGGCTGGGTGATGGCGTGCATGTACACCGTGTGCGCGGGCCTGCGCCTCGCGCGCTTCAACGTCTCGCCGGGGCGCTTCCCCGGCCGCTTCGACGGACTCAGCTCGCCCGCGGCGGCGGGCATGATGCTTTCGTCGGTGCTGTTCGGCGGCTGGCTGCGCGAGCAGGGCTACCCGGTGAACATGCCGCCGATGCTCGCAGGCGCGGGCGTGATCGCGGTCGCGCTGCTGATGGTCAGCCAGATCCCGTATCACAGCTTCAAGAACGTGAAGTTCAAGCGCCCGTTCCGCGCGCTCGTGCTCGCCGTGATCGCGGCGTTCGTCATCCTGCTCGAGTACCGCCTGACACTCTTCTGTGTCGGCATCGTCTACTGCGCCTCGGGGCCGGTCGAGTGGCTGTGGCGCAAGCAGACGGGCCGCGAGCTCGCGATGACGACACCGTCTCCCGAACCGGCCGAGAGCGGCGCCGGAGGCAAGCCATGAGCGACGACAAGCGCATCAAGATCTTCGACACCACGCTGCGCGACGGCGAGCAGTCGCCGGGCTGCAGCATGAACCTGCCCGAGAAGCTCGCGATGGCGCGTCAGCTCGCGAAGCTGAACGTCGACATCATCGAGGCCGGCTTCGCGATCGCGAGCGAGGGCGACTTCGAGGCCGTGCGCGCCGTCGCGAACGAGATCGGCGGCGACGTGACGATCGCGAGCCTCGCGCGCACGGGAGACGCCGACATCGAGCGCGCCGCGCGCGCGCTCGAAGGCGCGAAGAAGCGGCGCATCCACACCTTCATCGCGACGAGCGACATCCATCTCCAGCACAAGCTGAAGATGGGCCGCGAGGACGTGATGGCCGAGGTGGATCGCGCGGTGCGCAAGGCCGCGCAGTACACCGACGACGTCGAGTTCAGCGCCGAAGACGCGACGCGCAGCGACTGGGACTACCTCGTGCAGGTGTTCAAGCTCGCGATCGCCGCGGGGGCCACGACGCTGAACGTGCCCGACACGGTCGGCTACACGACGCCGATCGAGTACCACGAGCTGATCCGCTATCTGCGCGCGCACATTCCGAACAGCGACCAGATCACGTTCTCGCTGCACTGCCACAACGACCTCGGCCTCGCCGTCGCGAACTCGCTCGCCGCGATCCAGGCCGGCGCGCGGCAGGTGGAGTGCACCGTCAACGGCATCGGCGAACGCGCCGGCAACACGGCGATGGAAGAAGTGGTGATGGCGCTGAAGACGCGCCGCGACTACTTCGACGGCCTCGACACGCGCATCAAGACCACGGAGATCTATCCGACGAGCCGCCTGCTCTCGTCGATCATCGGCGTGCCCGTGCAGCCCAACAAGGCGATCGTCGGCGACAACGCCTTCGCGCACGAGGCTGGCATCCACCAACACGGCGTGCTCCAGGCGGCGATCACCTACGAGATCATGACGCCGCAGTCGATCGGGCGGCCGAGCAACGAGCTCGTGCTCGGCAAGCACTCGGGCCGCCACGCGCTGCGCGAGCGGCTGAAGGAGCTCGGCTATGAGCTCGAGGGCGAGGAGCTGAACCGCGCGTTCAAGCGCTTCAAGGATCTCGCGGATCGCAAGAAGGCGATTTACAACGAGGATCTCGAAGCGATCGTCGCGGACTCGGTCGTTACGGAGGAAGGCCGCTTCGTGCTCGGCGACCTGCACGTGCAGAGCGGCACCTTCGCGACGCCGCAGGCCACGGTGCAGATCTTCGTGAGCGGCGAGGCGAAGAAGGCGACGGCGCAGGGCGACGGCCCGGTCGACGCCGTGTTCAAGGCGATCGTCGAGCTGACGGAGAGCAAGGGCGAGCTGCTGCAGTACCAGGTGAAGGCGATCACCGGCGGCATGGACGCGCAGGGCGAAGTGACCGTGTCGCTCGGCGAGGGCGGCCGGCGCGTGATCGGCCACGGCGCGCACACCGACATCATCGTCGCGAGCGCGCGCGCCTACGTGCAGGCCGTGAACAAGCTCGAGTGGCACACGAAGCGGCGCGAAGCGGACGCGCCGCGCGGGATCTAGGGAGAAGCAAGAGTGACCAGCACGCGAAGCGGGGCGAAGCGCGCAGCGAGCCGAAGGCGAGCGAAGTAAACATGGATCGAATTCTGGTACTGCCGGGCGACGGCATCGGACCCGAGGTGACGCGCGAGGCGGTGCGCGCGCTCGAGGTCGTGGCAAAGCGCTTCAAGCTCTCGCTCGCGTTCGAGGAGGCGCTGATCGGCGGCTGCTCGATCGACGCGCACGGCACGCCGCTGACGGACGAGGTGCTCGCGAAGGCGAAGCAGTCGCGCGCGGTGTTGTTGGGCGCGGTCGGCGGACCGAAGTGGGACGCGATGCCGGTGACGACGCGCCCCGAGCGCGGGCTGCTGCGCATCCGCAAGGAGCTCGGCCTCTACGCGAACCTGCGCCCCGCGACCGTCTTTCCCGCGCTCGCGGCGGCGTCGACACTGCGGCCCGAGATCGTCACGGGCATCGACATCCTGGTCGTGCGCGAGCTCACCGGCGGGCTCTACTTCGGCGAGCCGCGCGGCCGCGCGCTCGTCGCGGGGAAGCGCGAAGCGCGCAACACGCTCGTGTACGACGAGGTCGAGGTCGCGCGCATCACGCGCACCGCGTTCGACGCGGCGCGCCTGCGGCGCAAGCACGTGACCCACGTGCACAAGGCGAACGTGCTCGAGACGTCGCAGCTGTGGGTCGAGGTCGTGAACGAGGTGGCGAAGGAGTACGGCGACGTCGAGCTGGCGCATCAGCTCGTCGACTCGTGCGCGATGCTGCTCGTGAAGGAGCCGCGCCGCTTCGACGTGATGGTGATGGAAAACCTGTTCGGCGACATCCTCTCCGACGAGGCCGCCATGATCACCGGCTCGCTCGGCATGCTGCCGAGCGCGAGCCTCGGCGCGGGCGGCGTCGGTCTCTACGAGCCCGTCCACGGCAGTGCGCCCGACATCGCGGGCCAGGACGTGGCGAATCCGCTCGCCGCGATCCTCAGCGCCGCGATGCTGCTCGAGCACAGCCTCGGTCATGCGCAGTCGGCGCAGGCGATCCGCGACGCGGTCACCGCCGTGCTGAACGACGGGCACCGCACGGGCGACTTGCGCCTGCCCGGCGAGGACCGCCCGACGCTCGGCTGCCGCGCGATGGGCGACCGCGTCATCGCCAAGCTCTCGTGACGGCGAAGTTGTTACGGGTAGCCGTCGTCGGCGCGACGGGCACGCTCGGTCGCGAGGTCGTCGACCAGCTCGCGGAGCGCCGCTTCCCGATTCAGGAGCTCGTGCCGATCGCGTCCGACCACTCGCTCGGCGAGGCGGTCGAGTGGCTCGGGCACGAGCTCGCCGTCGTCACGGAGCACACGCTCGTGGGTCTCGATCTCGTGTTTCTGTGCACGCCTCCGGCCGCCGCGCCGGAGTGGCTGCGCGCGGCGCTGCTCGCGCGCGCCGCGTGCATCGACTGCTCGGGCGCCGGCGCCGCGCGCGAGGAGATTCCGCTGCTCGATCCCGAGCGCACGCCGAGCGCTGCGGCGCTTGCGTCGCCCGTGCTGGCGCTGCCGTCGCCCGCGGCGCTCGCGCTCGCACGGGTTGCTTCCGCGCTGAGCGGCTCGAGCGCCATCTCTCGCGCGATCGTGACGCTGTGCGAGTCCGCGTCGTCCGCGGGCCGCGCCGGCGTCGAGGCGCTGCAGGCCGAGACGATCGCGCTGTTCGCGCAGCAGGATCCGCCCGAGGAGAGCCCGTTCACCCACGGCGTCGCGTTCGACGCGCTGCCGGCCGCAGGCCCGATCGGCGTGGGCGATCTCACGGCGAGCGAGGCCGCCGCCGCGCGCGACTTCGCGCGCCTCGCGCCCGGTGTGCGCGCCGCCTTCACGGCGCTGCGTGTGCCCGCGTTCAGCGGGCTCGGCATGCAGGTTGCCCTCGAGCTCGAGCCACTGCTCTCGCCCGAAGCGATCGAAAAGCTGCTCGACGAGGCGAGCGGTACGCGCGCCTTCGGCTCAGCGGCGGGCCCTTCGCTGCGCGACGCCTCGGGCGAAACCGACGTGCTCGTGGGCCGCGTGCGCTCGGACCCGTCGCGAGTGAACGGCGCGCTGCTTTGGCTCGCACTCGACCCGGTGCGCGTCACGGCGCAGGCGGCGGTGCGGCTCGCTGAGCTGCGCGCGTCTGCGCGGCCGTGACGCAAGCGCCTCGCGCGGCGAGCCGCAGGCGATGAAGCCGACTCCGTAGCGTGGCGACGTTCAAGCTCACGCTCGAGTACGACGGCCGCGGCTTTGCCGGCTGGCAGAGCCAGCGCGAGCGCGAGCGCACCGTTCAGGGCGAGCTGCTGCGCGCGCTGGCCGAGATCGCGCCGCCGCCGATTCGGCTCATGGGCGCGGGGCGCACCGACGCCGGGGTGCACGCGGAGGGGCAGGTCGCCTCGGTGACTCTGGAGACGCGCCTCGACGGGGAGACGCTGCGGCGTGCGCTCAACGCGAAGCTGCCGGAGGACATCGCGGTGCTCGCGGCCGAGCCGCGTCCGGACGCCTTCGATGCGCGCCGGGACGCGATCGCGAAGCGCTACCGCTACCAGCTGTGGAACGCGGAGCTGCCGTCGCCGCTGCGCGCGGCTCGCTTCTGGCACGTGCGCGAGCCGCTCGACCTCGCGGCGCTGCGGGCGGGTGCAGCGCGCCTGGTCGGAACGCACGACTTCACGAGCTTCCGCGGCGCGGGCTCGGCAGTGCGGACGAGCACTCGCACCCTCACACGGGTCGACGTGTGGGCCGAGGGCGGGGGCGTGATGCTCGGCTTCGAGGGGGAGGGCTTCCTGCGGCACATGGTGCGCATCGCGGTCGGGACCCTGGTGGAGGTCGGCCTCGGCAGGCGGCCCGCGGCCTGGATGGCCGAAGTGCTGGCCGCGCGCGACCGGGCTGCCGCCGGGCGCACCGCGCCGGCCTGTGGGCTCACGCTCGAGTGGGTCCGCTACCCCGGCGACGAGGCCGAAACCTCCGCAGGATCGCCCGTTTGAGCGGGTGTCTTCGTTGACGCCCCCGCGGTCGGTCGGCTAAATCCCGCGCCTCGCGCGGACCGGCCTCGCGGCTCGTCCGCGCCCTCGTTTTGTGAGCGGCTGCGTTCGGCGAGCGCGGCTGCACATCGGGAGAGAGTTCATGAGTTCGAGCGCACACCGCGCCACGAAGAGCGCGCGCGAAGTGGACGTGAAGCGCCGCTGGCTCGTCGTCGATGCCGAAGGCCAGGTGCTCGGCCGGCTCGCGGCGCGCGTCGCGTCGATTCTGCGCGGCAAGCACAAGGCGATCTTCACGCCGCACGTGGACACCGGCGACTTCGTGATCGTGATCAACGCCGAAAAGGTGAAGCTCACGGGCAACAAGCTCACCGACAAGGTCTACCGCCATCACACGGGCTGGCGTGGCCACGTGAAAGAGACGAACGCGGGCAAGCTGCTCGCGGGTCCGCACGCGGACCGCGTGGTCTCGGAGGCCGTGCGCGGCATGCTTCCGAAGAACCACCTCGGCCGGAAGATGCTCGACAAGCTCAAGGTCTACGCAGGCCCGAAGCATCCGCACGATGCGCAGCGGCCGGAGGTGCTCTCGCTTGGCTGACCCGCGACTCCCCGAACTCCGCACGACGGCCCGCACCACGGGGCGCCGCAAGACCTCGATCGCGCTCGTGCGCCTCGCGCTCGGCACCGGCCAGTACGTGATCAACGGCCGCTCGCTCGAGGAGTACTTCCCGCGCGAGACGCTGCGCACGCTGATCAACCAGCCGTTCGAGGCGGTCGGCGCCGCGGGCCGCTACGACGTGCACGCGAACCTCGTGGGCGGCGGCATCGCCGGGCAGGCCGGTGCGCTGCGTCACGGCATCGCCCGCGCGCTCGAGCGCCTCGACCCCGGTCAACGCCCGCCGCTCAAGCGCGCCGGCCTCCTCACGCGCGACTCGCGCGAGGTGGAGCGCAAGAAGTACGGCCAGCGCGGCGCCCGCGCCCGCTTCCAGTTCTCGAAGCGCTAACCGCGCAGAACGCGCTCACGGCCCGCCGGCTGCGTTGCGGCCGACTCGGCGTATGGCTGCGATACGCCGTCGTCGGCCGACGCCTTGCCGGCGGGCCGTGAGCGCGTTCTGCAACCTCGCCGGTCCGCGTTGACTCGCTCCGTCTCGCGTTGTAAATCGCGCGAGCTTCAGGGGTGGGGCATCGAGCGAACCGCTCACATCGCGCAGCGCTCTGGCGCGCGCGCGAACGTGACGGGGGTCCTGGCGTGACGCAGTACTACGCCAGCGATCCCACGCAGATCCGCCTCTCGGTGTCGGCCGTGGTTTGGCGCGATGCGCGCGGCGGCGAGCTGCTGCTGATGCAGCGCTCCGACAATGCGCATTGGGGGCTGCCCGGCGGCTACGTCGAGATCGGCGAGAGCGTGGCCGCGGCGTGCGCGCGCGAGGTGCTCGAAGAGACGGGCGTACGCGTCGAGGTCGAGCGGCTGATCGGCGTCTACTCGGATCCATCGCGCCAGGTCATCGACTACGGCGACGGCCGCCGCGTGCAGGCGATCAACCTCTGCTTCGAAGCGCGTGCGACCGGCAGCGGCGCAGCAACCACGCCGCACGAAACGCTCGCGACGGCGTACTTCGCCGCGAACGCGCTGCCGAAGCCGTTCGTGCCGATCCACGAGATTCGAATTCGCGACGCGCTGACCGGCGCTCCGTCGGCCGCAGTGCGATGATAGACCAAACGGGGGAGAGACGATGAACGCGCGCCCGAAGAAGTTCATCTTCGTGACCGGCGGTGTGCTGAGCGGACTCGGCAAAGGCCTCTCGGCCGCCGCGATCGGCGCCCTGCTCGAGGCGCGCGGCCTGCGCGTCGCCTTCCTCAAGCTCGATCCGTACCTGAACGTCGACCCGGGCACGATGAACCCGGTGCAGCACGGCGAGGTGTACGTCACCGAAGATGGCGCCGAGACCGATCTCGACCTCGGCCACTACGAGCGCTTCACCAAGACGGTGACGAGCCAAGCCAACAACGTCACCGCGGGCCGCGTTTATTACTCCGTGATCACGAAGGAGCGCCGCGGCGACTACCTCGGCGGCACCGTGCAGGTCATCCCGCACATCACCGACGAGATCAAGGCGCGCATCCACAAAGCCGCGGAGCCGACGGATCTCCTGATCGTCGAAGTCGGCGGCACCGTCGGCGACATCGAGGCGCTGCCGTTCCTCGAAGCCGTGCGCCAGTTCCGCGCCGACGCGGGCCGCGACAACGTCGCGTACGTGCACCTCGCGCTGGTGCCGTTCGTCTCCACCGTGGGCGAGCTCAAGACCAAGCCGCTCCAGCACTCGGTGAAGGAACTGCAGGCCCTCGGCATCTCGCCCGACGTGCTGCTCTGCCGCACGGATCGCTTCCTGCCGCGCTCGGTGAAGGCCAAGATCGCGCTGTTCTGCAACGTCGACGAAGACGCCGTGATCACCGCGAAGGACGTGCAGCACCTCTACGAAGTGCCGCTCGCGTTCCACGACGAAGGCCTCGACGACAAGCTGACGCGCGTGCTCGGCATCTGGACCGGCGAGCCGCGGCTCGAGGCGTGGGAGCGCGTGGTGCACGCGGTGCGCAATCCCGAGCGCACGGTGCGCATCGCGATGGTCGGCAAGTACGTCGATCTCACCGACTCGTACAAGAGCCTGAACGAGGCGCTGCATCACGGCGGAATCGCGCACCGCACGAAGGTCGCGATCGAGTACTTCGACTCGGAGAAGCTCGACTCGACCGACGCGCTCGCCGGCATGCACGGCATTCTCGTGCCGCACGGCTTCGGCTCGCGCGGCGTCGAGGGCAAGATCGCGGCGGTGCGCTACGCGCGCGAGCGCCGCATTCCGTACTTCGGCATCTGCTTCGGCATGCAGATGCTCGTGATCGAGTTCGCGCGCAACGTCGCGGGCCTCGAGCGCGCGAACAGCGCCGAGGTCGACCCTGAGACGCCGAACCCGGTGATCGACCTGATGCCCGAGCAGCGCACGAAGGAAGGCAAGGGCGCGACGATGCGCCTCGGCGCTTACCCGTGCTCGCTGCGCCCCGGCACGCGCGCCGCAGAAGCGTACGCACGGCTCGACATCAGCGAGCGCCACCGCCACCGCTACGAGTTCAACCCCGACTTCCGCGACCGCCTCTCGCGCGCGGGCCTCGTGCTCTCGGGCACTTCCCCCGACGGGCGCCTGGTCGAGATCGTCGAGCTCGCGGACCACCCGTGGTTCGTCGGCTGCCAGTTCCACCCCGAGTTCAAGTCCACGCCGTTCGCGCCTCACCCGCTCTTCGCCGCGTTCGTGGCGGCGGCGGTGAAGCAGCAGGATGCGACGAAGAAGTAGCCGCGCGGCGCTCGCGGTCGCGCTGGCGATCGCGGGAGCATGCAAGCCACAGGCAGAGATGGCGCCCGTGATTGGCGTGACGTTCGAGTCCGACGCGCCGCCCACGCGATGGGTCGATGCGATCGTGGTTCGCACGCACGCGAGGCCGCACTCCCCGGCAACGCTGCTGGACGCGACGATCACGACGTGGCGCGCCGGAGAGCGTGCGCGCGCGGCGCGGCGCTTCGTCCCGATCGACGAAGGTGGGCGGCTTCGCGCGCTCCTGCCGGAGTCGAAAGACTGGCTCCCGTGCGAGGGCCACTACTACCAGTGGGCAGTCGGCTTCGAGGCGGAGTCCGGCGCGATTCCGCAGATCTCGCGGAGCGATCCGATTCTCGTGATGCGAGCCCCGAACCTGCTGACCCCCGACGCGGATCTCTGCGCGCCTCCACCTCCGCCCAACGCGTAGGCGCAATTTCTGTCGATTCGGTCGCCCGGGCGTCGTCGTAATCTCGAACTTCTCACACCGGAGACACGACGATGGCGACCTTCATGTTCCTGATTCTCGACGCGGACGTTCCCGAGAAGGAGGCCGCGGGGCGCGGCTCGGGCATCGAGGCGATGAGCAAGTACGCGGGCGAGCTCGCGCAGGCCGGCAAGATGAAGGGCGGGGCGCCGCTCGTGCCGGCGAAGCAGGCGCGCACGCTCGGCCGCGACCGCAAGGGCAAGGTGAAAGTGATCGACGGACCCTTCACCGAGTCGAAGGAGATCGTGTCGGGCTACTTCCTGATCGAGGCGAAGGACCGGCGCGAAGCAGTCTCGTTGGCGCGGCGCTGCCCACACCTTTCGATCGGGAGGATCGAGGTGCGCGAGGTCATGGAGATCTAGGCAACGCGCGAGTGAGACTGGACGCGCCGCCGAGACGAATGACGCGTTGAGGCATGGGCAGATCATCTCCGATGACGAACGCTCCTCCCGAGCAGGTCGGCCGAGGCCGCAAGCGAAGCGCGCAGCTTTCGCCGGAGTCTTCGGAGGCGAAAGCGAAGTAAACAAGGAAATCGTGAACCTCGATCCCCGAGCAGCTCGAGACGCAGCGCCGGTCTCCGAGCGCGAGTTCGAGCGCGTGTATCGGGAGGAGCACGGGCGCGTGCTCGCGACCGTGGCGCGAGTCGTTGTGGATCTCGCGCGGGCAGAGGAGCTCGTGCAGGAGGCTTGGCTGCGGGCGGTGGAGCATTGGCCGCGGGAGGGGGCGCCGGAAAAGCCGGGTGCTTGGCTCGTCACCGCGGCGCGGCGGCTCGCGATCGACGCGTGGCGGCGCGAGGCGGTGGCGAAGCGCGAGGCGGAGCGTGCGCGCGCGGAGTCGACTCCGCCGAGCGAGGTGGACGCGCAGCTCGACGCGGCGCTGGCTCCCGAGTTGTTACGGGACGACCCGCTGCGGCTGATGTTCGCGTGCTGCCATCCGCTGCTCCCGCGCGACGCCCAGGTGGCGCTCACGCTGCACACGCTCGGTGGGCTCACGGTGCCCGAGATCGCACGCGCGTTCCTCGCCGACGAGCGCGCCATCGCGCAGCGTCTCGTGCGCGCGAAACGCACGCTGCGCGCGCGCAAGGTCGCGTTCCGCGTGCCGAGCGCGTACGAGCTGCCCGCGCGCATGCCGGTGGTGCTCGACGTGCTCTACCTCGTGTTCAACGAGGGCTACGCCGCGAGCGCGGGCGACGCGCTCGTGCGCCGCGAGCTGTGCGACGAAGCCCTGCGCCTCGCGCGCCTCGTGGCGGACGCGCTGCCGGGCGCCGAGGCGCTCGCGCTTGCTGGCGCTGTTCGAGCTGCAGGCGTCGCGCCTCGCCGCGCGCGTCGACGCGAGCGGGCGCGCGCTCACGCTCGAGCAACAGGACCGCTCGCGCTGGGACCGCGCGCGCATCGAGGCCGGGTTCGCGGCGCTCGCGCGTGCGCGGCGTGCGCCGCGGCCGGGCGCTTTTCTGCTGCAAGCCGAGATCGCGGCGTGTCACGCGCGCGCGCAGCTTCGCGCGCACGAACTGGCGCCGCATCGTGAGTTGTTACGACGCGCTGCTCGCGCAGAATCTCTCGCCCGTCGTCGCACTGAACCGCGTCATCGCGGTCAGCTATCGCGACGGCGCCGACGCCGGGCTCGCCGCCCTCGACGCGCTGCGCTTCGAGTCGCGCTTGCGCGGCTACCCGTACCTCGCCGCCACGCGCGCGGATCTGCTGAGGCGCGCGCGGCGCTGGAGCGAGGCCGCCGCCGAGTTCGCGCGGGCCGAACGCGCGATGCGCACGCCCGCGGAGCGCGCGCTGATGGCGGGGCGACGCGCGGAGTGCCTGCGCGCCTCGCTTGCGACGCCTAGCCCACTCGCCTAAAACCCGCGCCTTCCGGCCGGCGATTCATGCGCCGTTTCGGGGCGTTAGCTCAGTTGGTAGAGCGCCGTGTTCACACCGCGGAGGTCACAGGTTCGAGCCCTGTACGCCCCACCAGTTCCCCACGCTCCTGGCGCCCTCACCATTGGGCTGGCCGAGCGCAAGCTCGGCTCTGCGTGAACGCATCAGGCGCGGCCGCGAAAGATCAGGAGGATTCGCATGAGCGGCGCTGAGGCGCTTCGCGTTCAGGGTACGGTCGCGCCCGGGTTCGAGTCGGTTCGCGCGCTCTACGAGCACGAGATGCGCACGATGGCCGAGCACCACACGCAGCTGTGCGTGTACCACCGCGGCGAGCGCGTGGTCGATCTGTGGGCGGCGCCCGAGGGCGACGCGTTTTCACCCGACTCGCTCGTGAACGTCTTCAGCAGCGGCAAGAGCCTCGAGGCGATCGCGATGGCGTACCTCGTGGGCCGCGGGCTGCTCGATTACGGCGCGCCCGTCGCGCGTTATTGGCCCGAGTTCGCGGCGAACGGGAAGGGCGAGCTCACCGTTGCGGACGTGCTGCGGCACGAAGGCGGCATGGCCGCGTTTCAGTCCTCGCTCGACGCGGACGACTTGGTGCCCGCACGCCTCAAGCAGAACAAAGTGGGCGCGGTCATCGAAGCGCACGCGCTCCGCTATCCGACGGGTGGCCGCGGGAGGCGCGAGTACCACGCGATCACGCGCGGCTGGATCCTGAACGAGGTGTTCCGGCGCGTCGATCCCGCGCGTCGCACGATGGGCGAGTTCTACGACGAAGAGGTCCGCCGCCCGCTCGAGGCCGACGTGATCATCGGAGTGCGCGAAGCGGAGCTCGGGCGCATCGTGAAGGTGAAGCCGCTCGGTCTGCTCTTCTTGTTCCTCCAAAGCCTCTTGCCCAAGGCCCTCGGTCGCAAGATCAAGCACCACTTCTTCCACACGCTCGGCCGGCTCTTGCGATTGCTTCCGGGCTTCCGTCACTCGACGATCCGCGGCGCGCCGCCGGCGTACAAGGGCATGACGGGTCTCGGCTTCTTCAACGAGCGCAGCGTCGCGCTGGGCGAGACGCCGTCGGCCGGCGCGAAGTGCTCCGCGCGCGGGCTCGCGAAGCTCGCGGCGGTGATGGCGGGCCGCGGGCGCTTCGCCGGCCGCGAGGTCGTGAGCGAGGCGGGGTGGAAGGCGATGCACGACGCGCCCGTCGAGGCGTTCATGGGCTTCGCGCCGACGGCCTTCACGCAAGGCGGCGTCAACCGCTTCGCCGCGGTGGACCCGAATGCACCGGAGCTCGCGCGCGCCTTCAACATCGGGCGCGAGGGTTACTACGGCTGGATGGGCCTCGGCGGCTCGATTTTCCAGTGGCACCCCGAACGCGAGATCGGCTTCGCGTTCGTGCCGACGGCGCTCCACGTGCTCGACCTGCTCAACGAGCGCGGGAAGCTGTACCAGGCGGAAGTGGTGCGCTGCGTCGAGCGGCTGGAGACGTGACGGCGCGGGTCATCCCGCCAGCTCCTTCTCGATCCGCTCGCGCAGCTTGAACTTCTGGATCTTCGTCGCCGACATCGGCCAGTCGTCGACGAAGCGCACGAAGCGCGGAACTTTGAAGCTCGCGATCTTGCCGCGGCAGAACTCGATCAGCTCGGACTCGCTCGCGGCGTGGCCAGGCCGCAGCTGCACGAAGGCGGCGGCGACCTCGCCGTACTTCGCGTCGGGCGCGGCGACGATCTGCGCGAGCAGCACGGCGGGGTGCGTCTGCAGGAAGCCCTCGATCTCCACCGCGGCGACGTTCTCGCCGCCGACCTTGAGCATGTCCTTGGTGCGCCCGAGGTAGGCGATGCGGCCCTCGGCATCGAGCGTGCCGAGATCGCCGGTGTGGAACCAGCCCTCGGCGTCGAACGCCTCGGCGTTCTTCTCGGGCGACTTGTAGTACCCGTCGAACAGGCAGTACCCGCGGATGCAGAGCTCGCCGCGCGCGCCGGCGGGCAATGCCGCGTTCGTCGCGGGATCGCGCACCGAGACCTCGATGCCGGCGAACGGGCGGCCCGCCGTGGTCGCGCGCGTCTCGGCGTCGTCGCCCGGCTCGCTGAACGCGGTCACGCCCCCGGCTTCGGTGAGGCCGTAGGCTGTGATGTGCTTCGCGAACGGCAGCGCTGCGTGGAATTGCCGTAACAAGTCGGGCGGGCCGACGTTGTTCATCAGCCGGAAGTGCAGCTCGCGCGCGTCGAACTCGGGATGCGAGAGCAGCGCCTGCGTGATCGTCGGGAACGCCGCGAAGTTCACCGTGGCGCGCTCGTCGCGCAGGTATCGCAGCGCGAGGCCGGGCTCGAAGCGCTCCATCGAGAGCAGCGCGGCGCCGGCGTCGAGGCAGGCGAGCAGCGGCAGCACGAAGCTCATGTGGAACATCGGCAGCGGGTCCCACATGCGATCCGCGCGCGTCAGCTCGAAGCGCGTGCGGCCCGCCTCGAGCGCGGTGCGCACGAGCGCCTCGTGCGTGAGCGGGCAGCCCTTCGGCATCGCCGTGGTGCCCGACGTGTACATCATCAGCGCGATGTCGCGGACGGCGACGCGCGCGCGGCGGCGTGCGATCTCCTCCGCGCTGACGAGAGAGCGCGCCGCGCGGAAGCGCGCCTCGGGCAGCAGCGCGCGCGTCGGATTCTCCCCTAACAACACGACGGCGCGCAGCTTCGGCGCTTCCGGCAGCGCGAGCGCCGCGGGATCGCTCGCGCCCGCGAGCGAGGGCAGCGCCTCTTCGAGCAGCGCCACGAAGTCGACGTGCTCTTCGATGCGGTCGGTCGTGACGAGCACGCGCAGGTCCGCGTTCTCGACGACGTAGCCGAGCTCGCGCGCCTTGTACCGCGCGTTGATCGGCACGGCCCAGGCGCCGAGCAGCGCGCACGCGAGCAGCAAATCCACGAACTCGGCGCAGTTCGGCAGCAGGATCCCGACGTGATCGCCCTTGCCGACGCCGAGCCCCGCGAGCGAGCGCGCCGCGTCGACCGCGCGCGCATCGAGCTCGGCGAACAAAGTCGCGCGCCCAGGGAACCTGAGCGCGATGTCGCTCGGCGCGCGCTCCGCCGCGCGCGCGAGCAGCGCACCCACGCTGTAGACCTCGGTGAAGCTCGGCACGTCGCGACTCTATCCCGCTGGGCGCCGGCGCGTCGCGCTCCGCTTGCGGAGTCGCGCTTCTCAGCCCGCCGAAATCCCAGGGCCCGCGGTGAACGAGCAGGGCGGCGCGCAGCACCGGCCACGCCGGTGTGGGCGCGATGGGCAGGCGCCAGCGATCCAGCGCGCGCCGCAGCTCGGGCGACAGACGTTCCGACGATCCAGCGCCGCAGTCGCCCGCGCTCGATGGTTTCCACGCGCCGAGCTGTGCGGCGCAACGTGCGGGACGGCGGGCCAACGCGGGCTCGCCCAGCGCGCGGCTCGGGCTTCCTCGCTAGCTTGCCGCGCCTGCGTGGTCCCGTAGCTCAGTTGGATTAGAGCGCGAGCCTCCGAAGCTCGAGGTCGCTGGTTCGAGCCCAGCCGGGATCACCATCCACGCCCGCGGAGGCGCCAGCTGCGGAAACTCGCGGGTCGGCGCAACCGAGGAGATCGAGGTCGCCGCGCGCGTCCGGAAGCACGTGCGCATCACCGCGCAGCGCTCCGAGATCCCCGCCTGCCGCTTCACGTCCGCCTGACTCATCCGGAGCGTCCTCGTCCTGACTACCAGTTGGTCTTGCGGATGAGGTCCGTCTTTCCATCCCAGGCGTAGTGGGCAGCTTTCCATTCATTGAAGTTGCGCCGCGAGTTCGGATTCTCCGTGTACAGCTCAACGAAGCAGCCGAGCAGCGCGCGCGCGTCCACGTACGACACCATAAATCGCCCGCCGACGGCAATCTCCGTCACCGACGGGTAGCCCGCCGCTTCGAACCGCGCCTTTTCCACGCTCACATCCGGCAGACAGATCGCGACGTGATGCAATCCCGTCTGTTCGCGGGTGTACATGTCGCGATAGATCGACGGTGTGTCGTCATGCTGTTCGATCAGCTGGATGTGGTGGTCCGGCCCGCACTGGCCCCACGCGTAGGTGAGATCGGGGTGCGAGGGAGCGCCGCGATACGTCTCCACGAAACCCGGCCGTTCCTTGGCGAAGAAGTGGCGGTCCATGAAGAACGGACCAGCCCCGAACATCTGCGCCCACTTCGCGCAGGCAGCATCGATGTCGGGCACGTAGTAGGCGTACTGTTCGATGGGGTAACGCAGGAAGCGGTGGTTCATCACTGTCTCTCCCGAGCACCGACTCAGGTCAGGAATCGAGTTCGGCGCAGTCCGCGATCGAGCTCTACTCGCGCACCTCTTCGAGCTTCTCCCACTTCCTCTCGTTCAGGGCCTCGTCGAGGTTGGGGTCGTAGTCGGGAAGCCGGGTGCCGATGTACTCACCGTCGCTGTTCATCCAGTACTCGTTCGCCCCGCTGTCGACCTTGTAGTGCTGGCCGGTTTCCGGGTTCACGACCTGCGTGCGCTCGGTGATCGTGTCGACGAAGCGCTCGTGGGCTTTGTCGGAGGCGGCGTTGCGCGCCTGCCAGCCCTCCATGAGGGCGTCGTGCGCGGCCTGGCTCCTGTTCTGGAACGCGCGCTGGCTGGCCTCGAAGCTCGCCCAGTTCTGGCGCATGCGCTGTTCGTGCTCCGCCCAGCTCCGGCCCGCCTTCTCCATCTCGAGTCGGTTGTACGCGGCGATCGGCTCGAGCGCGTAGCGCGCGCGCCAGGCCGAAGATCAGCTGAGTCTGCGCTCGGGCGAAGACCTCCCGCTCGGCTTCGAGACCCGTCGACCAGTAGGCCCACGTCTGCAGCTCTGCGCTCTCGCTGACCGACAGGTGCACCAAGAGGAAGAAGGGCCTGCCGTTCGCCGACTCCCACTCGCTGCCGATGGCAAAGTTCTTCGACTGGGTGGGCACGACCTTGAACAGTTGATCGCTGTACCACTGATCGATCCGCGCCACTTCTTCGATTGCGAAGGAGCGCAGGAGGCGATGGCCGCTCTGCTGGCCCCAGGGCACGATGTCCTGCTGCACGACTGCGTCGACCCCGGGAAAGGCGCGCAGCTGCTGGCCGCCTTGTCGGTAGATCTGCTGCATCTGCGGGTCAGCGGTGAACATGAAGCTGCTCACCGGAAAATTCGTGATCGAGATTCCGTCCGGCCACGTGATCGACGGCTGACCCGGTCCGCTCGCTGCGTTCTGCTTCCAGCCCGCCGGGAACGGCATTTCCACGATCAGCGTTCCGTTGCCGTCGCGAAGGGGAAGCATCTTCAGCTTCTCCCAGCCGCCTGGTTTTGTGGCGCGCTCCGGCTCCGCGGAGGCCGCGGCGACCGCAGCAATTGGGGCGACCGGGGCGACCGCCGGCTCACTCGGCGCCGCGGTCGGAGCTGCCGCGCTCGTGTCCGCGGCGTTGGCGACATCGTCCTGCCCGCAGCCTCGAATCCAGAACGAGAACGCCAGCAGGAGAGTGCAAGCGGAAGGCGAACTCAACGCTCGAACGATCATCGCACGACTCCGTTTCGCAGCTTCGCACACGGTCAAGGCAACTCCGTCCGCACCGCGCGCAAGCGCCTGGCGTTGATTCCGAAAATCGCGCGTCAGCTCCCGTGTGCGAGGCGCCCCTGCTCACCGAGTCGCTGTCGCACCTGGCTGGGCGTGACAAGCACCACCAACGGCGGCACGATCCGCATTCGCGGCATGGGCACCTCGGGCAACAACCCGGGCCTCGAGTCGGCGGTGGGCTCGTTCATCGACGGCGTCTACCGCAGCCGGGCGGGCCTCGCGCTGCAAGATCTGATCGACGTCGAGCGCGTCGAGATCCTGCGCGGGCCGCAGGGGACGCTGTTCGGAAAGAACACCTCGGCCGGGCTGATTCACATCATCACGAAGCAGCCCGAGTTCACCTGGGGTGGGCACGTGCAGGGCACGGTCGGCAACCTCGACCTGCGCAAAGTGCAGGGCAGCGTGACCGGTCCGCTGATCGCCGAGTCCCTCGCGTTCCGCCTCGCCGGCTCCTTTCACATCCGCGACGGCTACTACGACGACATCGACACCCGCGACACCTTCGCCGACCGCGACCGCTGGGCGCTCAAGGGCCAGCTCCTGTTCACGCCGACCGAGAGCCTCGACTTCCGCTTCATCGCCGACTACACGAAGATGCGCGAACACTGCTGCCCGGCCGTGTACTCGGTCGTCGGTCGCAACGCCAAACACGTCGTCGACATGGGCGGAGACATCTTCGGCGGGAGCCTGGACGGCGCGATCGTCCCGCTGCTTCAGGGCGGCGGATGGTCCACTGCATTCCGTAACAACGACAGCCTGCGCGTGGGCACCAACACGGATCCATTCGAGGACGTGAACGATTGGGGCCTCTCGCTCGAGACGAACTGGGATCTCGACGTGGTGGAGGTGAAGAGCATCCTCGCCCATCGGCAGACCGACATCTCACGCGGCCAGGACATCGACTTCACCAACATCGACATCCTGATGCCAGGCGTCACCGACGAGAAGTGGGAGAACTACAGCCTCGAGGTTCAGCTCTCCGGGCTCGTCGAAGCAGTCCGTCTCGACTGGGTGTTCGGCTTGTACGCCTACGCAGAAGATCTGACCAACAACCAGCGAGTGCTGATCGGGAGCCAAGGTCCGAACTACATCGGCCGGCTCGTCGCGCAGGCGACGGCTCCGGCTCTTCAGATTCCGTTCGAGACTCGGTTCAATCCGGGGGAGGGACGAACCACCGCGCTCGCGCAGGACAACAAGGGTTACTCGTTCTTCACCCACAACATCTTTCACGTGACGGACAAGCTCGATCTCACGATCGGCGCGCGATACAGCTGGGAACGCAAGGAAGGCTCGGGGCTCCAAGGGGCAACGCCGGTGGGACAGATCTTCAGCGCGCCGTTCTGCGATCGAATCACGAGCTTCGTGGGCGGCGGCGCGCCGCTTCGCAACGCGGTCGGCCTGAATCTGCGCACCACACTCGGCAACACGTGCGACAACTTCAGCTGGTCACGTCAGTACGAGAGAGACGACTGGACCGGCACGCTGCAGCTCGGCTATCGGCTGACGGAGGAGCTGAACGTTTACGCGAGCGTGTCGCGCGGCTTCAAATCCGGCGGGTACAACCTCGACGCCGAGGCCTTCAACTGCATTCCGTCGGGGCTCGCGACCGCGCCGCCGGCCCCAGGCGACGTGGTTTCGGGGGCCATCACCTGCACTCCGGACGACCGCACAGCCTTCGACCCGGAGTTCTCGGACGCCTATGAGCTCGGCGTCAAGTCGACGTGGTTCGACGGACGACTGGTCGCGAACCTCGCCGTGTTTCACACCGACTTCAAAGGCTTCCAGCTCAATCAGTTCACCGGCTTCGGCTTCATCATCCGCAACGTTCCGAACGTCGAGTCCGACGGCGCGGAGCTGGAGCTCACCGCGTTTCCCTTCGAGGGGATGATCAGCAGCCTCTCGATCACTTACGCGGACACCCGATACGGCCACGACGACGTCTGCTTCCGCCTGAACCGGCCCGACCTCTCCGTCAACCGCTGCCCCGGCGAGTCGAACGCGATCTCGGGCTGCGAAGACGACCCGCCGCTGGGAACGCCCTCGTCCCCGTGCTTCGTGTTCCCGACCAACCAGATCGCGAACGGGCACCGCCTCACGCACGCACCCGCGTGGACCGGAAGCCTCCAGCTCTCGCTGCAGCGCCCGCTCTTCGACACGGGCTGGTCTTGGTACGGAGGCGGCAACGTCTACTACCGCGGGCGGCACAAGACCTCGACCGACCTCGACGAGCTGAAGGACGAGGAGGCGCACTGGAAGCTGAACATCCAGGGCGGCGTCCGCTCGCCGGACGAGCGCCTCGACCTCCAGTTCTGGATGAACAACGTGACCGACGACATCTCGACGACGATCGCCTTCGACACCGTCTTCCAGGCTGGCAGCTTCAGCGCCTTCAAGGGGCAGCCGCGCACCTACGGCGTGACCGCCACCTACCACTTCGGCGAATAGCTCCGCGCGCGCTCTCTCAATCATCGCGGGAGTCGTTTGCCTTTGACTTCTGCGCAACTCGCTGCGCCCGGCTTCCGAGCAGGCTCACCACCCCACTGCGATAGCGTCGACGACCTTCGAGGAGTCGCGCGATGCAGTCGCCTCTCGCTACCGCCGAGCCGGCACGAGCGCCGCGGGTCGGCATCGATCTCGCGTTCGGGAAGCCCGGCGCTGCGCCCGTCGTGTCGGACGAGTGGCGCGTCGCGGGCTGGCGGCTGCGCTTCGCGCGGCTCGGCGCGAATCAGTCGCTCGCGTTCTCCGCCGAGAGCGCCGCGCGCACGTACGTCAAGGTGATTACGGGCTCGCTCGTAGAGCCGAGCGCGCAGCCGTTTCCGCCCGCGCGAGAGGTGCGCAGCACGCTCTGCTCGCGCGAAGCAATTCGAGCGGGAGGCGAGGGCGCGTGGGTCGCCCTGTTCGTCGAGACGGCCGCAGTCGCCGCGAACGTGCGCGCCATGTCGGATCTCACGTTCGCGGGGCCGCACGCTGCGCAGCTCGCGTGGCAATCGTTCGCGGAGCGCTTTCGCGGCATCACCCCCTACTTCGATGGCGCCGACGCGCACATCGCGCGCGGGTTTCATCTGCTCGACGAGGCCGGCGCGCACGTGGCGTACGTGATGTTCTGGACGGCGGGGAAGGGCGTCGACCTCTCGACGCACGACCACGGGAACGCGCCCAGCGCGGCGGTGCCGACCTTCGCCGAGGTGCATTGGGTGCTGAACAACGGCACGGGCGCGGGCGGCATGTACACGACCTCGGCGCCCGGCGCGAAAGACCGCGAGCGCGTCGCCATGGCGCGCGGCACCGAGCACGGCGCGTTCTTTCGCACGAGGGCCGACGGCACGCCGCAGCTGCGCGCGAACGGCGCGGTGGACTATCCGTGGCACGGTTGGCAGGCGGGCAGCGATGGCGGACCGGGGCAGGCGTACGACTTCGTGTGCGCGTTCGAGATCAATCCGGACTTCGTTCGCCTGTGAGCGAAAGACGAGGAGAGCACGATGAAGGCAGTTGTTACGGGCTCGGCATCAGGAGTCGGCCTCGCGCTGGTGCGCGAGCTGAATGAGCGCGGCGCGCGGGTGATCGGCGTCGACCTCGCGGGCGACATCCGCGCCAAGCGCGTGAGCGAGGCAGGCGGCGAGTTCCTCGCCTGCGACGTCACGAGCCCTGACGACTGGAGGCGCCTCGCCGCCGCCGTGCGCGAGCGCTTCGGTGCGCTCGATTTCGCCGCGCTGAACGCGGGCATCATGACGCGACCGCCCGCGGCGCCGATCGACGACGATCCGCTCGCGCTCGCCGGTGGTGACGCCTACCGCCGCGTGTTCGCGGTGAACGTCGACGGCGTGGTGCTCGGCCTCGCCGCGCTCGTGCCGGTGATGGCGCAAGGCAGCGCGATCGTCGCCACGTCCTCGGCGGCCGGCTTGATCGCGCTGCCGTGGGATCCCTATTACGCCGCCACGAAGCACGCCGTCGTCGGACTCGTGCGCAGCTTCGGCGCGCCGCTCGCGGCGCGAGGCATTCGCCTGAACGCGCTCTGTCCGGTCGGGATCGACACCGCAATCGTTCCCATCGCCGCGCGCGCGACGACACCCGCCAGCGAGCTGCGCACACCCGAGTACGCCGCGAAGGCGGCGCTCGCCGTCGCCGCGCGCCCCGAGTCCGGCGCGGCGTTCGTGTTCAGCGACGACGCCGCCTTCGTGCGCCGCTACGACGTGCCTTCGCCGTTCTGAAGCGCGTCACATCGGCGGCTTCGTGAAGCTGCCCGCGATGCCGGAGTTCATGAGGCCCTGATCGATCAGCATCGAGATGCCGCTCATGCCGCTCGCGGCGGGGCTGCACAGGAACACGAGCACGTCGGCCATCTGCTCTGGCGTGAGCGTCTCGACGCCCGCTTCTTCGCGGTAGGTCTTGCCGAAGCGCAACCACACGTCGGCGTTGGCGCGCGCGAGCGGCGTGTCGGTCGGGCCGGGCTCGATCGCGTTGATGCGGATGCCGCGCTTCGAGAGCGGAAAGGCCTGCTGCGCGGCGTAGAAGTTCATGGCCTGCTTGCTGAACACGTAGGAGTTCGTGCCCTCGTTCGCGGCGCTCCAGGCGGCGGCGCTGTCCCAGTCCGGCAGCGCCATGAACTCCTTCAGCTTCGCGAGATTCATCTGCCAGCCCATGCCGGCGACGCTCGAGATCAGCGCCACCGCGGAGCCGCGCGGCAGCGCGCTGCGCTCGACGAGCTTCTCGAGCAAGTGGCGCTGCGCGAGGAAGTTGATCGCGAGGATGTGCGGGTTGCCGTCGGCGACGCCGGCGCACAGGAACACGGCGTGGATCGGGCCCCCGATCTGCGCGAGCGCGGCGTCGACGCTCGCGCGCTGGCTGAGGTTCGCCGTAACAACTTGCTTCGCCGGGTACGAGATGGGCGCGACGTCGAGCGCGATCACCTCGCCCCCGAGCTCCGTGACCGCCCGCGCCGTGGCTGCGCCCATGCCCGTTGCCGCGCCCACGATCAGCGCGCGCTTGCCGTCGTAACGGAACCTCTCGATCGCCATCGCCTGCACCTCCGCGCGCGCAGCCTATGCCAGTGCGCCGCGCTTCGCGCAATCATGCGCGATCACACGAAGGGAACGCGCCCATGGATCCGACTCGAACCACGCGCCGCGACGCACTGCGCGCCGCCGCCAGCCTCGGCGCGACGGTGCTCGCTGCCGCCGCGCTTGCGGAAGAGACGGCGCCCGCGGCGCCGGCGCCGCTCGCGCACTTCAGCTTCACGAAGCTGCAAGTCGCCGATCTCGAGAAGTGCGCCGCGTTCTACACGAGCGTCGCGGGCCTCACCGAGCAATCGCGCGTCGACACCGACAGCGGCGGGCGCAAGCTCTCCGAGATCATCTTCAACGCGACGATGCCAGGCGGCGCGAGCTTCGTGCTGATCCACTACTACGACTCGCCGAAGCCTGTCGTCGGGGAGCTGATCCTCGGTTTCTACACGAGCGACATCGACGGCTTCGCCGCGCGCGCCGTCGCGGCCGGCGGCAGCATCGTGCGCGAGCCGTGGGAGATCACGGAGATGAAGCTCCGCGTCGCGTTCGTGGCGGACCCTGAGGGCCACGTGATCGAGATCGTGGAGGAGCAGGCGTAATCCATGGCGCGAAAGCGGCGTTTTCGGCGCTGGGTATCGCGAGCTCCAAGGAAGACACGGCATCTCGGGGAGCTCGTCCTCGAGGAGTGGCTTCCGCAAATGGCGAAGCACGGGTTCGCGGAGGTTGAGTGCAATCTCCGACGATCCGATTCCCCACTGGACGGTCGCGAGCTGCAATTCGAGAGTTGGGGTGCGGAGTACGTCGACACCGTGCACTTGTGGTTTGACAAGTACGACTCGCCCCGTTTTCAGATTGCCTTCAATCGTCGCCTGATCTCCGACCAGGATCAGATCGTGCGAGGCGGCCGTCTCGTGAGGCGCGCGAGCGAGTACTACCACGAATGGGGCAAGCCGCGATGGCAGCCGCTCTTGCTGTGGACCGAGCGGCGCGCGAGATCTCAAGTAGACGTCGTCGTTCGGCGGACGCCTCAGATTGTTGAGTTCCTCGAGACTGGAGCGCGCGGGCCGAACGTCAACCGCGAAGTCCGAGTGGAAGCGGCGGGGCATGCTGGATCAGTCGCGCTGACGGAGTAGCGAGGTCGCGGGCGCATGGGCACTACGGTCCAGCAGTTCGTGCGCGCCCGCCGCATACTTCCGCACTTCGCTGCGAGGAGGTGTAAGTGTCGGATTTGGGAGTCTTCCGCGGCGGCGTCGCCGTCATCACGGGCGCCGGCAGCGGCATCGGCGAGGGCATGGCGCGCACCGCGGCGAAGGCGGGCGCGACCGTCGTGCTCGCGGACATCTCGCTCGAGCGCGCAGAGAAAGTCGCGGGCGAGATCCGCGCCGCCGGCGGCGCGGCGCACGCGCTGCGCGTCGACACCGCGGACGCCAGCTCGGTCGATGCGCTCGCGCGCGAGGTGCACGCGCGCTTCGGCGACGTGCGGCTGCTGCTCAACAACGCCGGCATCGAGACGATCGGCCTCGCCTGGGAGCTCTCCGCGGCGGCATGGCAGCGCATCGTCGACATCAACGTGCTCGGCCCCATCCACGGCGTGCGCGCGTTCGCGCCGCGCATGCTCGCGGCGAAGCAGCGCGCGTTCATCGCGAACACCGCGTCCGTGGGCGCGTTCGGGATGATGCCGGCGCAGA
The DNA here is from genome assembly GCA_016875395.1 of Deltaproteobacteria bacterium. Taxonomy (NCBI): domain Bacteria; kingdom Pseudomonadati; phylum Myxococcota; class Myxococcia; species Deltaproteobacteria bacterium. The sequence continues at coordinate 148,372 of VGRF01000009.1, forward strand.
ATCCGTACGTGATGAGCAAGCACGCCGTGCTCTCGTTCACCGAAGGCCTGCGCATGGAGATGGAGCTGGTCGGCGCGCCGGTCTCCGTCTCGGTGATCACGCCGGGGCCCGTCGCGACGCGCATCTTCCGCGACGGCCACATCGCGGGCGAAGGCGCAGCGCAGCATCAGCTGCAAATGGAGGCGATGGTGAGCGCAGGCATCAGCGGCCTCGAAGCCGGCGAGCGCATTCTGCGCGGCATCGCGAGCGGCGAGTTCTGGGTCTCGACTCACCCCGAGATGACCCTCGCAATGGCCAAGCAGCGCGCCGAGCACCTCGCGAGCCTCTCGACGCCGGTGATCACGCCGCCGCTGCGCGCGCTGCTCGGGCCTGACAAGTAGGCGCGGAGTTCAGCTTGCAGTCGGCCGGGGCCAAAGTGCGACGCAACGGCTGATATTCTCAGCGCATGACTGCGCTTTCGTACATCGAGTTGATCGCGGCAGCTGCCTGGGAGAGCACGTGGTCCGCTGCGGGTGTCGGGTGGGGAAGCGCGGCGCTCGTTGCTGGGTACATCGTGCGTGCCGTGGCGAGCGACGGCTCAGCAATCAAGTCGTTTCGCGAGGAGAGCAAGTTCGGGGTGGCGGCAGCGTTAGGAGCCTTCTTGATTGTTTTCCTAGCCTATGCGCTCTTCTTCACACCGAGAGAGAAGTACGAGGCCCTGCAAAGGTCAGCGGCGGTCGACAAGGCAGCTTGGACTGTTTGACCTGCTGGCATTTCTCGGACCAACGGTCTCTAGAGAACGGCCCCTGGTTGCTCTGTTGATCGACCTCGCGCGGCAAACTCTGCCGGCGTGAGATTGCCGAGGCTCGAGTGCGGACGGACGGTG